>DBFOPE010000071.1:0-5394 GCA_048429085.1 Collinsella sp. | reverse complement strand
CCGCTTTTCTTCTTTCCGGACATGCCGTCCTCCGATCTCCCGGGGCCGGCCGATCCGGCCCTCAGGGTATCGGGTTCCCACATTCATCCGCACATGTACGGATGAATGTGGGAGGTGTTCGGATAAAGTTGATAATCAAGGTCCGAAAAAGCCAGAATCTCATTAGCATTTGATAATGCCCCCCCCCCGATGGCGTATGTTATTCTTGGTTAGCATTTGTTAACGATATGTGCCCGTTGGAGCGATTCCGTGTCCCTGGATCCGAATTTTTTCTGTCAGTACGCCCCGTGCGACAACCAAAACCTATTAGCCGAGCTAGTGGCAATGGCTTCAATCCAGCAATTTCAAAAAAGAGAAATTATCCTTGAAATGGGTACCCAACAAAAATGGTTTTACCTTTTAAAACAGGGGTAGCCTGTTCGTATTCTCTACAAAGCGATGGTTCGGAAATCACTGACTGCATAATGGCGGAGCCGGGCATGCCTGTAATGCCTAGCCCCGAGTTTGACATTCCATCCCCGACTTATATTGAAGCTTTAACAGACTGCACGCTCGTTCTTCTCAAGATAAACGATGTTCAAAATAAAGCCCAATATAATCCAGGACTTGCAACTCTCATTAACCGATATCTATCAAGGGCTTGGCACGATCATTATAAAACCGAATCCGCCCTTAGGCTGTTGCCGGCTCGTGACCGCTACAAATGGTTTCTCGAGGAGTATCCGGGGGTTATCGACAGGGTCCCCCATTCGCGCATCTCATCATTTTTGGGCATGTCACCAATTACGCTTTCACGCGTAAGGGCAAACATATAGCAACGAGAAACTATTTCCTTTTACGTTTAATCTCAACGGTTATTGCTGAGCCGCATTCAGGACAAAAGTTGATCTCTCTACTGTATGCAATCCTACACTTCTTGCAATAACGCCATATGTCGCCCATATCAATAGGACTAGCGCAATTTGTACAGAATTGAGCATCTATCTCATTTTTTGTACCGCAGCATTGGCATTCGATCTCATCGCAACAATTGGGACGTTTTTTCATTGGAGGGACCGGACAAGGATGACGTCTAGGCACCAAATCTTCAATTTGGGCATAGCAGAGGCGCTGGCTCTCTTTGATGTTTATCAGCATGCCGATTCGATGCTCAATACTCGACCGTATTTCATCTTCGCCCTCGCTTTTAACGATATCGTCGCATAACGCATCCACTAGAACCTGATAGTCATCTTCAAGTCTTCGCGCTTCTTCTTCAAGATCATAGATCAACTCAATGCGCGGCGTGGATCGTTCACCCGCATCAAGATGGAATGGCTCATGGTCAACTGGCAGCAGTGGCATATTATCCTCCTCTTAGCTTGCTGGCTAACTATCGCAATCAATCACTAACCAGCCATTATCGCCGAAAGGCGATGGCGTTCTGGTCCCCCACATGCAGCACCTCGGCAGACATAACAAGTCTCTGCGCCACAGCGACATCATCTGCCTTGTGTCGCGTATTAAGGTCTTTCATTTCATCCGCGTAATCTCGACACAGCTACTTGCGGCCTCCGTTACGAATTTCCCAGTATTTAATGTCGTCCAACGTTTCTTGGATCCGATCCATCTTGGCATCACGCAATAAATTATCAATCTCGTCACTGCAATCAGATCTTGTGCTTCTGCTCGATATTGACTGCGTCGTTCCTGAATCGGAGAACAGCTCGCTAAAGAACTCGCCCGGAGCTGCAACGATCGCCAAGAATCCCATTGACCAGAACAAGACACAAATCAGCCTTACAAACCAGCCATATCCGTTTTCAAAGGCAAATTGACCGCCAAAAATAACCGCTCCGCAAAATGACGCAATGGGCATAAGCAGGTCTCCAATGAAATGCCCTGGACCGAACATAACGTAGCAAATATAAACTGAATAAGAGGGATTGACGAAAACCATAATCGAGACTGCGCTCATAGCCGCCAACACCAATAGGGGACTCTTCCAGCACAGCGAACAAGTCAATACCACAAGCCCAAGATATACAAGCACTATCCAAAATGCGATGGTTGAGGTTTTGGGAGATTCCGCCCATTCGCCCCAAAAGCCCGACACAGCATACTGCGCCGCCGCCCCATTGGATGAAACGACCGAAGCAATGTATACAACCATTGCTCCAAATATAAAAATTGCTATTAAATCGATTGCTTTTCTCATTTTACCCCTATCCGCAAATATCGCTTTTTTCTAGCGTCCTATAGTCTTTTGGCCGCTATTGGCTACTTTGTTTAGATTTCGGCCTCCAGCAGACATGAAAAAAGCCATACCCTAACGGCGCTCACGACAAAGACCGCTTGCCCACATCAAGTCAAAATGAATCACGGTCAACCGAAGACAGTGACATACCCATATCCTTCGCTTGGCCTCTAGCATCGATCACTTGTCACTTAACCTAAGTCTTTCCAGAAGCCAATGGCGACCGGATAACGTTGGCTTGAAGCTCGCTGACAAGATTAACGAAATCACCGGGTGTCCAAATTAAATCGGGCACCCGGCTACCAGTATCCTTATATTTTTACGGCCCAGCCATGCATTTCAGTCATCAATAAACACCGTATCGCTATCTAATGCAGCCTAGACTATGCTCCTAATTGCACCCTCCGCTTGGGACAGGATCCCTTTCATCTTTTTCTTTTGCATCCACCCGTTAACGCCCGTCAAATCGGATTCACCCAAGAGAGCATCGCCCATCCATCCCTCAAGCACAATTTCCCTTTCGCCAAAAGCAATCGTAAAATTGCGCTGCAGCATCAGTACGCCGTCGCCCTTCGACCAACAAGGTTCACCCTTAATTAGTTTCTGTTGAAAACCGGCGCCTTCAATGATGCTCTTCCAGATCTCTAAGACTCTTGGCGTATCAATTTGACCGTGCGCGCAAATCGTTACTGTTGTCCTCGGCATCTCAAGCCCCTTCTTATTGACCCAACTCTTGACCACAGTTCGGACAGTGCTTTGCATCTCCTATGATTCGAGTTTGGCAATAAGGACATACTTTGCCTTTGTTCCGTGTCGAATCAATATCAACAACATTCTTGGATGTATAGCGCACGCTTATAAATAGAAGCGCGCCAACAATCAGTAAAACAAATCCGATTCCAATAATTGCCAAAACCGAAAGCTCCATGCTGGTAAGAGGAGCTTTAAATGTATAACGATGAGATAGCATCGCTTTTGTTATAAGCCCGTAGACCAGCGCAAAAAGCCCCAAGCCAAGTGACAGCAATGCAACGGTTTCTTTTTTTGGTTTCATTAGATCCACCCTCCAGTCAGGCAACCAACCCGTCAAATCTCGCAATCGACATGACTCCCACCGTTCAAATTTCTAGAAAACATGGTGGCTTTAATGCCATAGCCCTCGTTTGGGCTCGAAATCAAACACGAAATTATTTAGGCAAACTTTATTATCCACACTGGAAACAAACAGGCATTAGCATTTGATAACGCCCCTGCGGCATCTGAGCAACAACCGCACTAGTAGCAAACGGCTCAATCTGAGCAAAAAGAGGATGCGGACTGGTGAACAATTTATACTTTGATGTGTGCCGGGCTCGTGACAATGATGTTTGTCACGAGCCCGGCATGGTATTCATCTATGGCATTCCCCATCTTCACACGGTCGGCGTGTCTTAGCTCTCATTCTCTCGTGTACGTTTCGTTGTTGATAACAAGCTCATCCCCATTGAGAAAATAGAGCCTATCATCCGCCTCTTCAGCTTCCTCTTTGCTGCTGGCTTTCTTCCAATGTTGAGAGCTGATATTTCCTTGACTGCTACTTAGAACCAATGTCTCGTCTTCTTGAATCGTATAGCGATCGCAGCTTTCCAGCCACGCACCGTTATAGGTAAAAGGAACCGAACAATCACCATTCTCATCAAATTGGAGAATTTCGTCTCCGTCGTCGTTTGCCCAAGTTCCAACAATCGACTTCTCACCACATCCAACTAGACCAATCAGCGGGACAGAAGCCGCGGCAACGGCCATTTTAATTGCTGTTCGTCTCGAAAATAATTGTGCACCCATCTTTGCTCCCAACAGACAGCACCCGTACAAAAGATAATTTGATTATCCCCATAAGATTATTTAGCGCATTATCATTTGATTATGGTCCGACGTATCCCGAGCATAAAGAAGAGCAAATGGCTCTATTAGGCTAAATTAATCTCTTGCCGGATCGCGTCTCTTGGCGAAGCAATTGGACTATGAACATCAAGCTGTGGCAATCGTTTGCCTCAAACAACGTAGATCGCAATGCATAAAAATGGCGGTTAAGCGTACCTCCGACGCTTAACCGCCAACACAAACCAACGACTAGCGCGTCGGGTCAACTGCCACCTTGCCACTCTCCAGCACGTGGATGCGACCGTCGGCGAGCATCTGCACAACCTCGGGATACAACACGTGCTCAATCGCGTGGATGTGCTCCTCGAGCGTGTCGACGTCCCAGCCCTCCTCAACAGCCAGCGCGCGCTGGGCGATGATGGGACCGTTGTCGTAGATCTCGTTGGCAAAATGCACGGTCACACCGGTCACCTTGACGCCGCGCGTAAAGGCATCGTCGATCGCGTGGGCACCGGTAAAGCTCGGCAGCAGGGCCGGGTGCAGGTTGACCACACGATTGGGGAACGCCGCCAGTAGCGGCGTGTGCACCATGCGCATGTAACCGGCCATGACCACATACTCGCAGCCGCGCTCGAGCAGCTCGTGCGCAATAATCTCGTCGGCGGCGATAGGGTCGGCGTAGACGTCCTTGGAAAGCGTCAGCGTCTGGATGCCCGCGCGCTCGGCACGCTGCAGGCCCTTGGCCGAAGGACGGCTCGACACCACGAGCTCAATCGAGGCGTTGAGTTTGCCGGCGGCGATCAGGTCGATCAGCGCCTGCAGGTTGGTACCCGAACCGCTGATAAGCACGCCGATCTTAAGCGGCTCGGCCGTATCGGTGCCGGTCGGACGGGTGTAGGGCACAAAGCCCAGGCCCTCGGCAGCAGCCATCTGCTCGTTAGCGCTCATCGGAGTACACGACCTTACCGGAACCCTCGACGCACTCGCCCACGCGGAACGGCTTCTCGCCTAGCGCGACCAGAGCCTCGGTCACCGCGGCCTCGTCCTCGGGGGCGACGATCAGGCACAGGCCGACGCCCATGTTGAAAGTCTTGCATGCCTCGTTGGGCGCGAGCTCGGCCTGGCGCGACACGTAGGTGATGACGGGCGGAACGTCCCAGCCCATCTCGGCACCGTTGCGGGCGACCACGGCGTCGACGTCGTCGGCAAGCGCGCGGTTGAGGTTCTCGGTGATACCGCCGCCGGTGATGTGGGCGATAGCGTGCACCGGAGCGCCGCCGCGAAGCAGCTCAAGA
>DBFOPE010000070.1:0-5473 GCA_048429085.1 Collinsella sp. | reverse complement strand
CGTGCGAGCGGGATACCGCGACCGCGCCACCAGATGCGGAAGGAGTCGAGCGATACGGAGCTATTGGGGCCAAATACCCCAATAGGGGCGTGGGCGTAATCGATGTCGGCGCCGATGTGGGTAAAGTCTTTTCGCGATGTGCTGTAGACCAGCTGAGCGACTTCGTGTGTGCGATTCATGAGGGTGAATACGATCTCGCTCTTACCGTGGCCGCGGCGGGGACGTCCCCCCGTTTTGGTCACGGAGCGGAGTCGCGTGTCTACGCTGTCTTTGTCGATAAGCCACACGCCAGAAGCCTTGCGGGCGGTCAGCGCGCCGTTCTTAATGAGCTCCTGCACCCTGCGCGGGGTGATGCCGAGCAGCTCGGCTGCTTCCTTGGTAGTCAACATCGCGAAACCCTTCGCCAGAACGAATAGTTTTATCTATTCCATTGTAATTAAAACTATTCGTTCTGGCGAATAGTTTTGAGATTGAGGGCGAACTGATAGAAATGAACGGGCCTGGTACCTGTTGTTGCTGGATTTTGCATATTTGTATAACGCTGTGCGGCCTGTTGCGCCTCGTCCGCAATTCCATTATTCTTAACAGGCTTCGCGCGAAAGCGCCAAGTGTGCCAGTGTGGCGCAACGGTAGCGCAACTGATTTGTAATCAGTGGGTTGCAGGTTCGATTCCTGTCACTGGCTCCATGAGAGTTTCGGGCTCTGTCTCTATATGGGACAGAGCCCGTTTCTATTTAGGTGGTGCGCCATCGGGTTAGCGCCCATCCCGTTTTTGGTTTGTCTCGTCCTCCAGTTTGTCTAAATCTGTAACACCAAGACCGATATTTGGCATCTAACTGTTACAGATTGAGATGAAACTTAGGGTGTTTTAGGAATATCTTGATCTGTAATATGTAGAAGCGGAATAGGCCTCTTGCTGTTACAGATCGAGACAAGGGCGGGTGCGGACCTGGATGTTCTGCTCGAGCGTGGATTTCTGGACACGCGAGAGAAGAAAATCTTCCGACCGGAGAACGAGCGTGGATAATTAACTTGGATAGGGAGCTAAGGTAAACACCGATTGTCTATCGAAGGCTTTAGAAACAACGACCCCGATTTCATTGTGGAATCGGGGTCGTTTGTGCCTGAGGAATCCGAATGGATTAATCGAGCTCCTAAGGGACTTCTTGGGTTCTTGCTAATGGTCTGCCGAGGATGTCCCCAATGCAAGCAGCGGGCATCTACTCAATATAGTTGGGATTCTTCTTGATGATCACGCGTGCAGCGATGAACGAGACAACGATGGCGATGACGGCGACAACGCACGCCAGTACGAAGTTGCCCATGGATCCATCGGGAGCGATAAAGATCAGCGCAGAAAGAAGACCGGGGCATGCTCCCGCAACATACTCCTTCAGGACGAAGATGCCTGCAGGGAGTCCCGCGCAGAGGGCGCCGATTGCTGTGCCGACAAGCAGGCGGGGACGCTCGATGAGGCAGCCGTAAAATGCGGGCTCAGTTACGCCACAGAGTGCGGTGACGGCAACCGTGGTGACCATACCTCTCTTCTCCTTGTTGCCTTTCATTGCAGTTGCCAAGGCGAGACTCGTGCCGCCAATGCAGAGGTTTGAGATGAAGCCAAAGATGATGGGCGCCCAGCCGAGCTGCGCCAAGCTCGTAACTTCGATCGCGATGTAGGCCTTATCAAGACCGAGCATGACAAAATAGGGGTTAAGGGCTGCAAGGATTGGAGTAGCGATAAATGCCACGTTATCCATGAGCCACGTGGCGGCATCACTCAGCGCGTAGCCCATCATGCTGCCGGCGGGGCCGAGGATAATCAGCTCAACAGGCACGACGATGAACATGGTGAGCAGCGGCTTCAAGAACAGTTTGGTAATGTCGGGGATGATTTTCTGAAGACCGCGATCAACAAAGTACATGAACACAACGCCCAGTACGATTGGCACCACCGTGCTCGAGTAGTCATTCGTCGGGATGGGGATGCCAAGAAAGTCGAGACCCTCAGCACCGCTAATAGACGAGCTAATCATGATTGCGCCCAGCAGTGCGCCCATGATAGGCTGCATCTTCATGACGGCGGCGAGCTGATAGCCGAGGTAAACGGGCAGGAAGCTAAATGAGGCGCTGAAGATCGCCAGCAGAACCTGGGCGGTTCCGCTATCGGTGCTCAATCCACAATAATTGACCAGGAGATTCTTGATCGAAAGAATGAGTCCGCCAACGATGAGCGCCGGGACGATGGGCATGAATACCTGTGCAGAGACGTTCCCGAATTTCTCAATCAAGCCCATGGCGGTGTTACCGCTTTTAATGCCTTCTGCAAGGTCTTTGGCGGTTTGGGCATCGTCGGCAACCGTGCCACCGCCGACTTCGATTCCCGCGAAGTCGAGGAAGTCGTTGTAGGCCTCGGTGACGTTGGGGCCGATGATCACCTGAAGCTGGCCACCGCTGACTACTGCCCCGAGCGCCTGGTCAGCCGATTTGGCGAGCTGGAGATCGATGATCGAGGTGTCTCGTGCGTCGATGCGAAGGCGCGTCGCACAATGAGTTACCGATGTAATGTTCTCTTTGCCGCCAACAGCCTTTAGGACTGTTTCGGACATTGCCTGATATTTCATCTCTTTCTCCTAACCTTCTTGCTCCTGATACTTCGAGATAAGGTCTCGGTACCAATACCAGCTCTTTTTGGGGGTGCGCTCCAGATTGTTCTCGAAGTCGATATGGACAAGTCCGTATCGTTTTTCGTAGCCGTTGATCCAGCTATACAGATCCATCGTCGACCAGAGGTAGTAGCCCTCAACGCGCGCGCCGTCGCGCTTAGCCCTCATCATGTGCTCGATGAACTGGCCCAGAAGCTCGATGCGGTCATCATCGTGGATCATTCCGTCTGCGTCTGGTTGCTCATAGGCGCCATGTCCGTTTTCCGTAATAAAGATGCGGGGCGCGTCATAGCGCTCGTGGACATCCATGATGGTTGAATACATGCAACTTGGGAGTATTTCGCGGCCCCATTTATTGCGGGGAACATTGCTGTCGCGGGCGCTTTCAAACAAGGGCGCAATGCATTTTCCTTCGACCTTTTTGCTCGAACCGCCCTTATTGTTCGCCGAAACGGCAAGCTCTCCACCGTGCCAGTCGGTTACATACTCTCGGCAATACACGTTGAGTCCAATAAAATCGACTTTACCGTCTCTGAATTCTTCTACGTCATTTGGGGATCGATAGAGCGAGACGCCAAGTTTTTCAAGGATTTCGTCCATTTCTGGCGGCAGTTGACCCTGAAGTGCTGGTGCCAGAATCATGCGATTGGCGAAAAAGTCTGCGTATCGAAATACGTCATCGGGGTGCTCGGTTGCCGGGTCGAGTTCGACAACGCCGCCATCGTGGACGGCGCCGATGATGCCGTCGTAGCCCATTTGACGATATGCTCGGACTGCGAGTGCGCTTGCGCGCATCAGGTTGTACTGAAACTGCATGTACGACTGAACGTCGAGCGATCGATTGGGGGGATAGTTGCCCAACATGTTTACGCAGTAGCTGTAGAAATGCGGCTCGTTAACGGTAGCCCAGATTTTGACGCGGTCTCCAAAGCGCTCAAAGCAAATCTTGGCGTATTTGCAGAACCACTCTGCCATATCGTTGTTCAGCCATCCGCCTTTGCAAGCAAGCGTGAATGGCAGATCGTAATGGAACAGCGTAACGTTGGGCTCTATGCCATTTTCGAGGCAGCAATCAATGACCCGATTATAAAAATCGATACCCTTTTCATTCACTTCACCGATACCCGTGGGGATGATTCGACTCCATGAAAGAGAGAAGCGATAGGTGTTTTGTCCGCCTTCTTTCATCATGCGGATATCTTCTTCATAGCGATGGTAGAAGTCGCAAGATACATCACCGTCAACATGGTTGATGTTCTTATTGCTTGTGTGGTTAAAGAAATCCCACTCGCCAAGGCCTTTGCCGTCTTCGTTCCAGGCACCCTCGCACTGATAAGACGCCGTGGCGGAACCCCAGAGAAACGGGATGTTGTTCACGTTGCCCATGAATCCCCTTTCCATCATTCAACACGGTGGATACGTGTGGCGGAATTACGATTAAGATGACGTCAACTGATTTGAATCATAGGAGAACGACCAAAGCTGTTTGATTCAATAAATGAACTATGATTTCGAGGAGAGCGGAAAGAGGGATCACGTGAATATCAATGACTTCGATGTGCTCAATCGCATTAGCTCCATCATCAACAGCGAGTTTGGGTCAAACGATGCCGCCATCGCTCGATATCTCATCGCTCACATTAGGCGTTCGAGCGAAATCAATGTTGCCACAATAACCCGCGATGCATTCGTGACCCGTTCCGCTGTTCGTCGTTTCTGTAATCGATTGGGCTACCAGTCTCTTAGCGATTTGAAAGAATCATTTACTCAATCAGTCTTTCCAAGCGACTTAAGCCATCGAGAGGAGGAATTTGGCTACGAGGAGTACAGGGCAGAGCTCGACGTTCGCATGATCGAGATGTTCGCTGAGGTTGAAAGCGGCGTGTCCGATATCGCTATTAAGCACCTTGCCGACGAAATTGATGGCCATAAAAACGTTGAAATCTGGTGCACCAATAATGTGAGCGCCAATCTCGTACGATTTCAGCAGGAAATGTTTTATGCGGGCAAGATAGTTCGCATAGTTGCTGGGGCTAACGTCGCGGAATTGAAAAACATGGGAGACGCTTCGCAGTCATTGATAATTCTCGTATCGGTCTCCGGGCTATTTGCGTCCCAGGCGCGTGAGTATCTTGATTGCCGTTCGGGCAGGAAGATTCTAATTACTGCGTTTAGCAACGATGACAAATCGAGGTCTTTTGACCGTGTATATCGTCTTGGTAATGCGGGAAACGGAATTGACCGACTCGGCGTTTATTCGAAATACGCCATGACCTATTTCTTCGACTTGCTATCGTCGTGTTACTTGAGTCGCTACCCCTGCACCAAGGGGGAGCCGCTCTATGGGTCTACTTTGGTCTGGCCCGAGCAGTAGCGGCTCTATAGTTCTCCCGTCTGGAGAATGAGCGTGGATAATCTCCGCTTTGGGCTTAGAGCCGCGCTAAAAGCGGGAGATTATCCACGCTTGAACGTGCCGTGGAAGCACGATCGTGACCTATGTAATAGTGCAAGAGGGTCGGTATCGAAGGTCGATGCTGCAGATGTACTCCACCGTGACAAAGTGTTCCCTCGTGAAATGTCACAAGCGTAGCCAAATCCACCGTCCTTCATATCCAAACTCAACAAAACCGCAGGTCACAGCTATATAGATACGCCCGGCACCGTGTATATAGAGGTTTTCGTTGACAGCCCCCAAGGTGGCATCGTATTATCTTCTTCGTTCGCGGGGGCGGCGGTCCAAAAGACCAAAGGACCTGCGGATACTTGAACGATTGGGAGTTTGCCCGAGTGGTTAATGGGGACGGGCTGTA
>DBFOPE010000069.1:0-4545 GCA_048429085.1 Collinsella sp. | reverse complement strand
GGAAGCTAAGCCCCATCGCGCCGAGAGTACTGCGGGGTCAGCCCGTGGGAGGCCAGGGCGCCGCTGACCGGTGGACGGCACCGAGCCGCCATTGGGAATGTAGAAGGGGGAGGCCTCGCGGCCTCCCCCTTTTTTGCGTTTGGTCGATATGAGCTAAACGCCTCTATGGCCTAATAGCCTTTTCTATTTGAAGAAAACAAAATGAATGACCAGCGCGATTGCCACGATGGCAATGATCAAGAGCGCAATTTGGAGACGGTGCTGTCTGCGCCGTCTGTTTGACGATGTAAATATCGATTTCCCCTGCTTAGGCGTCTCGAGATAGCGGGCGGAATGCGTTAGAGTTTGCTTGGGACGGGGCCCTCTACGATGTTGCTTTGTGGGTGTTTGTGTCTGCTCCTGGCTGCATGCGCTGTTTTTGGATAAGGGGGCATCTTTTAGATACACCGGATCGCTCGAGGCGACACCCATGTGTCTACGCGCTGAATGAGATTCTTCTAGGGTTTGATATCGATTGCGAGTTACATACTCAGGCTCTGCATCGTTAATGGGCTCTTGGGAAATATGGGGACGATGGTAGCGTATGGGCTGTGAGTAGGCAGAACTATCGTTCTGCAGCGGCTCAAACGAATTGTCGGAGGTCTGATCGTCCATGATGCCCTTAGGTTGTCATTAACAACGAGTATGCGCTCATTGTAAGCCCCCTGCTTCGTTTTGACAGGCGCGTATTTGGTATTCAGGGCTCTGTTCAAATAACCTTAACCTCGTTAAAACCTTAGTCAACCAGACTTAGATATGCTTATAGAAAGAGACTTAAAAAACTTTATAGCAAAATGTATATATACGTAATCGTTGGGCATATATTAGAGCGTCAAACGAAGTCCCTGCCACCTGGAAGATGGCTCGGCAGTCCCTTAAAGGAGTGGTAGTCATGGCAAGCATGGTTCCTTATCGTTCGGTCTTTGGTGTTCGTCCCTCTGCTAGCTCGTTGTTTGATCTCTTTGATGATATGAGCGACCTAGCGAACAGCTCGATTGCCTCTAAGGCGTTCCCCGTTGACGTTGAGGATAAGGGCGATGGCTATGAGGTCAAGGCTTATCTGACTGGCGTCGCCAAGGACGATATCGATGTCGAGCTTAACGAGGGCCGTCTGTCCATTAGCGTGAATGTCGAGGAAGACGAGGAGAACGAGGGTAAGAACTTCCTGCAGAAGGAGTTCAGCTCGTACAGCGCGACGCGCGGTGTGTACCTGAAGGATGCTTCGAGCGAGGGCCTTTCTGCAAAGTACGCTGACGGCATCCTTACCGTTACGGTTCCTAAGATTGTCGAGAAGAAGAACGTTACGAAGATTTCCATTGACTAACGCTATCGGCTATTAGCATCGGTGCCTGCGTTAAGGGGGCTGGGAAGTGATTCCCGGCCCCCTTTTCTATTTGGGCTGGCCTACTGAATGGTCATGGGCCGATATTGCCCGGCGGGACGTATTGTGAGTTTATGCAGCCCCTCAACGCGGGTGGCGGCGCTGCCAAGTTCGTTGTCGAGTGTTGCGCCGAGGGAGCTTGCGTAGCTTTTGACGGTCAGGCTTGGGCGATTGTTGTCTTGGCTAATGTGCATCGCGATAAGTTGCTCGGTGCGATCGGTTACCAACGCGCGTGCGGCATCGGCGGCCTGATCGTTGGAGAGATGTCCTTTTACAGACAGGATACGTTCCTGAAGAAAGCGAGGATAGTCGCCTTGACGCAGCATGGTTACATCGTGGTTGCTTTCGAGTGCGAGAATGCGACAGTCCTTGAGCGTATCGATGGCATGCTTCGACAACTCGCCGGTGTCGGTGGCAAAGCCAATTGAATCACCCTGAGCGTCAAACCGGTAGCCGACGGGATTAACGACGTCGTGGGATGTCGAATATGTTTGAATGTGGACTCCGGCAATAGAGAGGGCGTCACCTGGGTCGAATTCCTCGACAGGTAGATGTGCGAGGCTTTCTTTGGACGTGAGCGTTCCTCTGCTGGAAAAGACTGGGCCATTCCAATGCTTGCACCATACCTCAAGCCCCTTGATGTGGTCGCTGTGTTCATGGGTGACAACAAGGGCGTACACGTCGTCTACCGACAGTCCGAGTTCCGCCATGCGTTTGAGCGTTTCGCGGCGAGACAGTCCGTCATCGACCATAATGAGCCCCTGCGGGCCCTCGATGAGTGCGCAGTTGCCTTTAGAGCCACTGCCGAGGATATGAAGGTGCAGACGAGACATAAGATTCCAAAGGATACAATGGGTGCGGACGAATAGAGGAGGAAGCAAATGCCTACGGTATCTCAGCATTATGGACACCATGCCGTGCCTGGGGCAGTCGATGAGACCCGGACGAGGCAGCAGGCTGCTCCTGTGGTGCTCATGGTATCAGGCGGTGCGGACTCGACGGCACTGCTTCTTATGGCGTGTACATCAAAGTTGGATATCCAAGATGGACGCGGCGTTGCCCCCATTGCTCGCGAGCGCCTGCATGTGCTTCATGTAAATCACCATCTGCGAGGCGAGGCGTCCGACGGCGATGAGGCCTTTGTGCGCGGGCTTTGCGCGCAATATGGTTTACCGCTGTGTGTGGAGCACGCTTATTTTGATGGGGAGTCGGGAAATATCGAGGCAGCGGCGCGCGAGGTGCGCTATGCCGCGGCGCGAAGGTATGTACGCGAGCTTTGCGCCAAGACGGGGGCGCCGAGAACGGCGGCACGCATCTGCACTGCCCATACCTCTTCGGACCGCGCGGAAACATTTTTGATGAACGCCATTAAGGGGTCGGGTCCAGCTGGGCTTTCGAGCATTCCCCGCCGAAGGAATATCGTGGTGCGTCCCTTGCTCGACTTAACTCATGGCGAGCTCGTGGGCTATCTACAGGTACATGGACAGCCGTGGCGCGAAGATGAGAGCAATGAGGATGTCTCGTATCTGCGAAACTACGTGCGCCATCGGGTGATGCCGGTGGTGGCGCAGCGTAATGCGAGCGTGTGCAAGACGATTGGCGCCGCCTGTGAGATCCTTGGTGACGAAGATGCGTTTCTATCCCAGCTGTCGGCACAGGCGTTTCGAAGCTGTTTGCGCAAAGAGGCGGCGGGCGCGCTGGTGCTCGATGCCAGGCGCCTTGCTGCGGCCGAGGTGGTAATCGCGCGGCGCATCGTGCGGCTGGCGATTAAGCGCATCGATCCGGACGCTCGTCCAGAGATGCGACATGTGGAGCGAGTTCTTTCCTGCGTTGCCGAGGGCGCCGGCTCGGTCACGCTTCCGGCGGGGATTGACGCACGCGTAGAGTTTGGCATGCTGGCGTTTAAGGCACCGGCGGCTCGTGAGGGCCTGGTCGCGGATTGGATCACCATACCCGGGCGTTTGCCGTTGGGCGGGGGACGTGTGCTGGTCGCAGAGCCGATGGCCGTTGAGCCGGGATGCGACATCGTGCGCCGCGCCCGTGAGCTTGCGGCTGCCGGAGAAGTGACGGCTTTGGTGGACGCGGCTGCCCTGGGTTTTGCCGACAGCGATAGCGAGCGAATCTTGGCGGGCTCGCGTGGCGAGATCCCTGCCGAGGCGCGATTGGCGCGCCTGTGGGTAGACGGTCCCGCACCGGGAGACGTGATGTGCCCGTTGGGGATGAGTGGCCGAAGCAAGAAGGTATCCGACTTGCTAGGTGAGGCTCGCATTCCCGTTTCTGAGCGCGCCGGCGTGCCCATGGTGAGGACGGCGCCGGGAGGTGCCGTGGTGTGGGTCGTCGGAGTTCGCACGGACGAACGCTTTAAGTGCACGGCGGCGACGCGTGTGGCCTATCTGCTTCGCGTGGTTGATGCGGATTAGCTTCTCGCACCAGCTTTTCTGTGCGGCGTTGACGGTATTCCCGCGCTGATGATGCGCGGGCTGGAAAATATACCCCGTGCGCTGCTAGAATGTGTAGTTCGCGTCCATACGGCGGTGTGTGGGCGATTAAGCACAAGAAAGGGTTGTCATGGCTTCTCAACATCCGGATATCGAGAAGGTTCTGTTTACGCAGGAGGATATCGAAGGTATCGTTTCTCGCCTGGGCGAGGAGATTACGCGCGACTACGCTGGTAAGGATCTGGTGTTGATCGCGGTCCTGCGCGGCGCCGTTGTCTTTATGGGCGACCTGATGCGCAAGATCGAGCTGCCGACCAACATCGATTTCATGGCTGTTTCGAGCTATGGCGACGGTGTGAAGTCTTCGGGCATCGTGCGTATCATTAAGGACCTGGATATCGACATCCGTGGTCGCGACGTGCTGATCGTCGAGGACATTCTGGACTCGGGCCTGACCCTCAAGTACCTGATGAAGAACCTTGAGAGCCGCAAGCCCGCCTCGCTGGAGGTCGCTGCCTTCCTGTGGAAGGACGTTGAGGACCGCACCTCGGCCATCACGCCCAAGTATGTTGGAACCCATTGCCCCGATGCCTTTGTGGTGGGCTACGGCCTCGACTATGCCGAGCGCTATCGCAACCTTCCGTATCTGGGCATTTTGAAACCGGAGGTTTATTCGTAAGATGCCCG
>DBFOPE010000068.1:0-11116 GCA_048429085.1 Collinsella sp. | reverse complement strand
TATCGTGACCAAGGTCGATAACACCGACATCACGGCCGACAACTTCAGCGAGAAGCTCAACAACGCCGACGCTACCATCATCGTCCAGTCTGGCTCGACCGCCGAGGCCTTTGCCCAGGAGAACTTCCCCAAGGCCAAGATCGTCCCCTACAAGGACGCTACCGAGTGCTTCAGCGCCCTGCAGTCCGATAAGGGCGACGCCGTAGTCACCAACCGCTCCGTTGCCAGCCAGCTGACCGCCGAGCAGTTCAACACCTGCCAGACCATCAAGCAGATCAGCACCGGCGAGGAGTACGCCATCGCCATCAACCAGGGCAACACCAAGCTCAAGGACGACATCAACCAGGCCATCAAGGACCTGACCGACGACGGTACCGTCGACGCCCTCATGGCTAAGTACAACATCAAGTAAAATAGCTACTTGATTGCGTGTAGGCCCTTTCCGTTTTGCGGAGAGGGCCTTTGCGCTTCTCTTGACGGAGAGTGCTTCCGTCTCGTTTTGCCGGCAACTTCTACGATAGGAGCCACCTTGTCTCGATTGAACGAAGGGGCTGCGGAGCAGCGTTTTCCACTGCCCGCCTTGCTCCAAAAGCTAGCCTGCGCCATGGCCGTGGCGCTCGCGCTGGTGTGCGTGGGGGCATATGCGCCCACGACCGCCCAGGCGCTTGAGACCGCAAAGATTACCGCCCGACCCAACACCGGTTCGGGCAGCGCTGTGGTCGGCGGCACCGAGACGCGCATTACCTGGGAGGTCCAGGCCGATGCCGACGAGGAACTGAGTGGTCTTTCGCTGACGTTTGCCGATGGCACGACCTTTGGTGCGGACGACACACGTCTGACGATGCTCTCGGGCGATGACCTTATGGACCGTACGCCCATGAAGCCTACGTGCAAGGTCGACGGCCAGACGCTCAAGATCGATTTTGGCGAGACGGCGCCCGCTGGCGGCTATTTCCGTGTCGAGGTCTACGGCGTGACCTTCCCCGTCGAGGGCGGCGACGAGGCCTTTAGCGGAACCTATACGCTCGCCGACGGTTCGACCAAGAAGATTTCCAAGATTCCTTCCGTCGAGATTAAGGGCGTGACGGCGTTCGATAACTTCCTGGCCGACCTTAAGGAACAGCCGTGGGTCGAGGCATGGAATTCCAACATGTTCCTTCGCCTGTTCCTGAACCCGGTCATTTTGGTCCAGAGCCTGCCGATCGTCTTCAAGGGCTTCCTTATGTCGCTCTCGATCGTGCTCGTGGCGTTTCCGCTGGCGATCCCCTTTGGCTTTGCCCTGTCGCTTATGCGCATATCCAAATCGCGCATTCTGCGTTGCCTTGCCGGCATCTACGTGAATGTCATCCGCGGTACGCCGGCGTTCCTGCAGATCTATATTGCATTCTTTGGCCTGCCGCTTGCCGGCGTCAAGGTGGACGACTATGTCTTGGGCGTTATCGTCATGGCCATGAACTCGTCCGCCTACCTGTGCGAGATCTTCCGCGCCGGTATTCAGTCGATCCCCAAGGGCCAAAACGAGGCTGCTCGCTCGCTGGGCATGAATGCCTTCCAGACGCTGCTCTACGTTATGATTCCGCAGACGTTCCGCAATGTCCTGCCTACGCTGACCAGCGAGTTTATCCTGCTTTACAAGGATACGTCGCTGCTTGCCGCTGTGGGCGTGGTCGAGATCGTCATGAACGCCCGCACCATCGTGGCAACGACGGGCTCCATTACGCCGTATGTGGTTGCCGCCCTGTTCTATCTGGTCATTACCCTGCCGCTTGCGCGCTTGGTGAGCGGTCTTGAGGCGAGGCTGCTGGGTACGGCCGAAACCAAAAAGAAGCGTCCCACCAAGAGCGCCGGACAGGTTGTCGCGACGCCCGCCGACCATATCGCTGGTCTGTAAGGAGGTTCTATTATGAGCGAAACCAATAACTCGAACGAGGTCGTCGTCAGCATCAAGAATCTCCAGAAGGCCTTTGGCGATAACGTGGTCCTGCGCGACATCGATCTGGATGTGCACAAGGGTGAGGTCGTTGTGGTCTTGGGCCCCTCGGGTTCGGGCAAGTCGACGATGCTTCGCTGCATTAACCGTCTTGAGGAGCCCACGAGTGGTTCGATTGTCGTCGAGGGTGTGGATGTGTGCGCCAAGGGCGTTGACCTCAATAAGGTGCGCACGCACCTGGGCATGGTGTTTCAGCAGTTCAACCTGTTCCCGCATCTGTCGGTCAAAAAGAACGTCATGCTTGCGCAGCAAAAGGTGCTCAAGCGCAGCAAGGAAGAGGCCGAGAAGATTGCCATCGAGGAGCTGACCAAGGTCGGCCTGGCCGAGCGCATCGATTTTATGCCGAGTCAGCTTTCGGGCGGTCAGCAGCAGCGCGTGGCCATCGCCCGCGCCCTGTCGATGAATCCGCACGTGATGCTCTTTGACGAGGCCACGTCGGCGCTCGATCCTGAGCTTGTCCGCGATGTATTGGGCGTCATGCGCGATCTTGCGCATGACGGTATGACCATGATCGTGGTGACGCACGAGATGGGCTTTGCCCGCGACGTCGCCGACCGCGTCGTCTTTATGGACGGCGGCGTTATCGTGGAGGATGGCACGCCGAGCGAGGTCTTCGACCATCCTAAGAGCGAGCGCACCAAGGCGTTCCTGGGCAATATCTCCTAGCCGCTTTATATGACTGACATAGCAGAAAACGGGAGCTGGATGTGATCCGGCTCCCGTTTTTGTTGGGACGCGAATGTGTTTTGGCGCAGAGCGCGTTATGGGCGGAGCTCATTGCCGCTAGGCGAGCTCGGCTCCAAGGGCGCGGCAGGCCGCCTCGCCCTCATCGTCGGGGGCGTCGTAACAGATGACGGAGTCGACCACGTTGACGCCTGCCTCGTCGGCGTCCGCCTTCCAATTGTCCATCCATTCGCCTTCGGCCCACGAATAAGAGCCAAAGAGGACGACCTTCTTGTCGCCGAGGGTCTCCTTGACTTCGTCCCACATCGGTTGGAACTCATCGTATTCAAGCTCCTCGGAGCCCATGGCGGGGCAACCGAAGGCGAAGGCATCATAGTCGGCGGCCTTGTCGGCAGAGAAGTCGGCGCAGGGGATGACTTCGGCCTCGGCGCCCGCGGACGTGGTGCCTTCGGCGACAAAGTTTGCCATGGCCTCGGTGTTGCCCGTGCCGCTCCAATAGACGACGGCGATCTTGCTCATGTTGAGTCCTTTCGGTTGTGCGGTGTGCGGCCGCGGTTTGTACGTTCTATCGGGTCGCCTGGGCAAGTTGCGCCAAGCTGCAGCCCTGCTGATAGATAAAGGTGAGGTGTTGGGTGCAGGCACGGTACGCATCAAACGTCGCAAGCGCCTGCTCGACATTCGTATAGACCTTCCAGGCTCCAAAGATCTTGTAGTTCTCGCCACGCTGGGCGATGAACTCGTATACGTCGTCGTAGGGGTACCCCAGGAAGTAGCCAATTTCGTGTGGAAACTCGCAGGTGCAGCCGTTGTCGCAGTGTGCTTGATGGTCCAATGCGCATCGGGTTTGGCCGCATGCGCATTCCGCGGCGTTATTGCTTGCGAGCGTGATGCGCGATGCCAGGTGCACAAGACATGCCGAGAGGTTGCCGGTGTCGTAGCCCTCCTTGGCGAGTGCCGTTTTGGCGCGCGGGTCAACAAGGTAAGTGGCGAGGCTATTGGGCCGATATGCGTATACGAGCGCCCCGCAGGGGCGCCAGACCAAAACGCTCAGATGGATGCCGAACGGATTAAGCTCGCGGTTGCACCGGGCGATAACGTTGAGCAGGCGTGCTCGGCGATCCTCGATCGCCGCAGTTACGCTTGAGCCGTCTTGATCGACATAGACTCCTGGATAGGTAAAGAGCGATGCCGGTTTGATGCCCGCGAGCGTGGGGGAGCAGTTGCGCACGACTGCCGCCTGAAACGTTGGGATGTCTATGGTTCGAGTCACGACGCTCCTTACGGATCTAAACTGTTAGCCTAGGAAAACTTATACACGAAAGTAAGCCTTGGTCAACTAAAAAGTTTGAAGAGGGAAACTAATTGACCGAACGGACATGATTTTGGGTTAAGATGGGGACACCCCATGGGGGTATCTAGATAGGGCTACTTGAAAGGGGAGCGCATGAGTGACTTACTCAACCCTGCGAATCTCATCGTGCTGGCCGTCATTGCCGTCGGCATGTTTTTTGGGCTGCGTCGCATTGCCGCTTCGACACACGGAAAGAGTTGCTGCAGTGATGGCGCGAGCGGCAAGAAAGCCAAGAAGGTTGTGGTGGCAGACACCGACGAGTCCCACTACCCCTATCGTGAGGAGCTGCTTATCGGCGGCATGAGCTGCGACGGATGCGCTCGGAATGTGACGAATGCCCTCAATGCGCTTGATGGCGTGTGGGCTACGGTGACGTATGCGGACCGCACGGCGCGCGTACGCTCGAAGCGCCCGGTTGATCGCGACACACTCGAGACGGCGGTGAGGGGCGCGGGCTATTACGTTATGAAAATGTAGGCGTTGCCCTCTCCGGTGGATACCGGACTCCTGCTCATTGTGACTATCGGCATCCAAAAATTTGCGCAAAAAATAACCTTTAGATGCGGCAAAAGTGGAGTTTGGTGACGGTTCGCGCGGAATTCGTTGCCAATTGAGCATCTATGAACCCGTCCAAAAAATTACAGGTGTATATTTATACGCTGATTATTGTTGTGCTCAGATTGCAATTAACCGTGGACAAAAATGAAGAATGCTAAAACTGGGCTTTAGGACAGGGGAGGCTATAGCCTTATGAGACGAGTGGGAACACTTGGCTTGGTGGCAGCGCTTGCTGCTATCTTGGTATCGCCGCTGCCGGCGCACGCCGAAGACGCTTCGGGTGCCATTTCCTACAATGCGGGAAATGGGTATTCCTTTGAGAAGCTTTCGCATCCTACGGTAGGAACGTCGCAGCCGGATGGCATCGTTGACTACCAGGGTGACGGTGCCGTTGCCGTTCCGGGCGCCGATGGTAACACGGCCAACAACGAAGGCGATCGCGGCCAGAGCTACACTTGGGCGGCTGCGAGCTATGGTGACTGGCTTTATGTGGGCACCTGCTATGCGGCGATGGGCAACACGCTGACGCTCATGAACGGCACGCTGGGCGATTCCTTTGATGCCGAGACCATGCGCCTGACGCTGGAGGCCATGTTTAACGGCACCTTCTTCTATGGACAGCAGAAGGAGGACGGCACGGCCGACAAGGACAGCGGCGGCATCTTGGTCAAGATCAATACCAAGACCGGTGAGACCAAGCTGTTGCTCTCTGAATCGCTCAACGGCGTTGGCCCTTTGTTCCGCAATGCCGTGAGCTATAAGGGCAAGCTCTATTTCTGCGGCAGCGTCAGGACCAATGGCGGCAAAAGCGGCCTGCCTGCTGTATATGAGATCGATCCTAAGACGGATGAGTACAAAGTTGTCTATCAGGGGCTTTCGAGCATGCAGGATTACGGTGCTGCCTATAAGCAGGGCATTTCTACTGGTATCCGCGGCATGTGTGTCCATGATGGCCAGCTCGTCATCAGTAATGTGGGTAAAGACGCGGCCGGTAACTTTGTGTCGACAATTCTGACGTCGTCTGACCCGTCGAAGGGCCAGGACAGCTTCACCGAGATTGCCAACTCGGGCACGCTGTTTGGCTATCCGGCGATTCGCTATCAGGACAGCATCTACGGCGGTGCCATTTGGGATATGGTCTCGTACAATGGCCATCTCTATGCGACCATCTGCACCGGTACGCCCGAGAACGCTCCCGATGATAATTCCATGCAGTCGTTTGCCATGGTCCGTGGCGACAAGAACGCCGACGGCAGCTATACGTGGACTCCGATTGTCGGCGACCAGGAGGCGGACGGTGCAAGGTACTGCTTTGGCATCGATCCTGCCCGTACCCGTTCTGGCGCTGCTAACCTCATCGTCTACAACGACCACCTCTATATCGGTGAATACAACGACGAGGAGATTGCTCTCGAGCGCATCCTGTTCAACAAATCAAACACCGAAGAGGGCGGCAAGAGCAGCATGGGCGGCGTTGACTGCTCGTTTGTGAATGCCAATCTTGAGCAGTCGGTCAACATCTATCGCATGGACAAGGACGAGAACATGGAGCTCGTCGTTGGCGATCGCACCGACATGTTCCCCGATGGCGGTATTTCCGGCCTGACTTCGGGCTTTGGCCGAAACGAGAACCAGTACATTTGGCGCATGCAAAAGTTCGACGGCAAGCTGTATATCGGTACCTTTGATACCGCGAGCCTGCTTGAGCCGATCGGCCAGTTCTCCAATGGCGACATTATCGATATGACGCCCGAGGAGTGGGCCTCTCAGGTTCAGCGCCTTAGGGACCTGCTCAATCACCTGCTCGACAAGAAATCGCCTGACGACCCCATCGTTCCCGTGAACACGCTTGCGGACGATGATTCAAACGAGGCCGTCGAGGTCGATGACGAGAAGGCTGAGGTTGTTGAGGTCGATGACGAGAAGACCGAGGTTGCCAAGGGCTTTGGCGATCTGAACGATGCGTTGGATGAGGCTACGGGCAACCTTTGCGATCAGGCCGCGACGATGTCCGCGGACGTTGAGGACGACGCCGCTTATGTCCAGAAGATCGATAGCGAGATTGCGTACTTCAAGTCCTTTGCCGATCAGTATCAGGACATGCTCGATAGCTATGAGAGCCTGAAGCAGCAGTACGAGGATGCCTATGGCACCGAGCTGCCGGGCGATATTCAGGATGCATTCGATAAGCTGCTGAGCGAGGAGAACCTCAAGAAGTTGCAGAGTGTCCTTACGTGCATGTACTACCTGCACGATGCCGAGCGTGGCTTTGATATGTATGTGACCGAGGACGGCGTGAACTTTACGACGCTGACGACCAATGGCTTTAACGATCCGTATAACCATGGTCTGCGCACCTTTGCGGTGACCAACCAGGGTCTGTGCCTCGGTACCGCCAACCCGTTCTATGGCTGCCAGGTTTGGATCCAGCGCAAGGAGAATTCGGAGAATCCGATTGATCCCGGTACTCCGGATCCGACGGAACCCATCGATCCTTCGCAGCCGGGTGGCGGCGATCAGCCTGGTGGCAGCCAGACGGGCGGCAAAGACCAGTCGAGCAGCGCCACGACCACTGTCACGACGACCGCTAAGAAGACTCCGAAGGACGGCTCGCTGCCTCACGCTGGCGACTCGACCCTCACGCTGGTCTTGGGACTGCTGGTTGCAGCTGCCGCAGTGCTTGGCATTGCTCTCGTCTTGCGCAAGCGTTCTCGTCGCTAGACTCGACCACGCAGTTCGATGCCTTGGATATCGTCGAAGTTGATGGCGATATCCCTGAGTTTGAGCAGCTTGAATGCGGGCAACACTTCGTCGAGAATGCCCGTGCGGCTACGATAGCCGTACGTATCGTAATAGGTGACGCGCACCAGGTCGCCACGTTTGAGGCCCTCGAGCTTTTTCGAAAGCTCGAGGGCTTTTTCTTCCGTGAGCTCGCATTTGGACTCAACAGTGATCTCTTGTTTGCGCACGAGCTCGTAGTATCCCGTGAGGGCGGCAAAGGGCATAAACTGTGCGGCACGGCCGGCGCGGACGGCGCCGTTGGCGGTGAGCTTGGGGTCGGCGGATCGACGTCTTCCCTCGGGGTCCGCTAGACGTTCAAAAGGCGTCGGTGGCCGCATCGGCTGTTGTTGGGACTTAGGCACGATGTCCTCCTACCTGATCGTTGCGTTCGCGTGCGGTGGCGCCGGCGGTGAAGCTTAATCCCTTGACGAGCGCGTTCTTGCCGTACTTGCCCTTCACGGCCAGGACGGCGCGCGCCAGGTCGCGCTCGCGCTCATCGGCCTTAACATCGCTGAACAGGTCGATAGTGGCAAATTCCTCGGGCACCAGATTGCCAAATCCCAGGTTGATGCGCTTGACCGGTCGTTTGGGATCGACAGTCTGCGCCCAGAGCTCATCGAAATAGCCCATGATCTTCTTAAACGAATTGGTGCGCTCGGGCAGCTTGCGCGAGGCGTTGGAGTGCGCAAAGAGCGCGGCATAGCCACCACGCGGCTTGCCGCCGTGTTCGCCCACAAAGATGCCGTCAATCGCCTGTGCCTCTCGCACCAAACGTCGGCGTTCGCCATCGCGCTGGACGGGCTTGGGCGCGCGGGGTGCGAGCTTGGGGCCGGCGGTTGCGGCGGGTTCGATGCTCGACGTGCTCGAACGCAAATGCCCGCATCCGTCTACATATTGCGCTGTGCCGCTGGCGTCGAGGCGGCGTATGTCGGCGCGCTCGCTCGCGTAGCCTACAAAGAGCGAGATGCTGTTGCACACCACGTGCTTATCGACTAAGTCCAGCACGGCACTGTCGACCATCTCGCGCAAGACGGTGTAGGCTTGCTCATAGGCATAGCCTTTCGAGAGCACCTGTCCTGTGGTAGTTGAGGTTGCCTGCGGGCGATAGGCCTGAATATCGGCGATAGTTGTCGGCTCGCGCCCAAAGGCGTGGTCGATAAGATACTCGGCATTGACGCCGAGCTCGTCGTAGAGCAGGTTTTCGTCGAGCGCCGCGACGCCCATCAGATCGTAGACGCCGTATTTTTCGAGTCGTGCTGCCACGCCGGGCCCAATGCCCCAGATGTCGGTGATGGGGCGATGGGGCCAGATCTCCTTGCGAAAGGTCTCGTCATCGAGTATGCCGATGCGGCTGGGTACGTGCTTGGCGGTAATGTCGAGTGCCACCTTGGCCTGGAATAGGTTGGGGCCGATGCCAACCGTTGCCGTGATGCCGGTGCGCGCCAGGACCTCGTCGCGCAACATGCAGGCGAAGCCTTCAGCGTCGGTGTGATAGAGGTCCAGATAGGGCGTCACGTCGATAAAGCATTCGTCGATGGAGTAGACGTGCACGTCCTGTGGGCTGACGAATTCCAGATAGATACCGTAGATTTGCGCCGACACCTCCATGTAGTGCTGCATGCGCGGTACGGCCTTGATGTAGTCGATACCGTCGGGAATCTCGAACAGGCGACAGCGGTTATGGATTCCGAGGTCTTTCATGGCCTGTGTGATGGCAAGGCAGATGGTCGTGCGCCCGCGCGATTCGTCGGCAACGACCAGGTTGGTGGTGAGCGGGTCGAGCCCGCGGTCGACGCACTCGACGCTGGCGTAGAACGTCTTGAGGTCGATGCAGATATAGGTGTGACGCTCGTGTCCCACGCGTCCTCCCATCAAACACATGTTCTTATCGAATACTTGTTCGATAATACCCGCTCGTCCGGACATCGTCAAAACCTGTCCCTTTTTGGTCGGTCGCCGTTTGAGGGCGGATTGGCAACGCTCGCTGATTGTAGTCTTGACCTGCGCTAGAATAGTGGCATCTGAATGTCCGGGCGCATGGAGGCGTGCGCCCGTATGCTGAGGAGGACTTTATGGCAACTGTTGCCGCACCTATCGATGCTACGTCGACTGCCGCTTGGAAGGCGCTCGAGGCTCATCAGGAGAAGCTCGAGGCCGAAGGTATCGACCTCAAGGCCTGGTTCGCTGCTGACGCCGAGCGCGTGAACAAGCTGAGCTTTGACGCCGGTGACCTGCACTTCGATCTGTCGAAGAACCTGGTGACCGATGAGACCGTCAAGCTGCTGTGCGATCTTGCCCGCGAGGTGAAGCTCGAGGAGCGCCGCGACGCCATGTTCTCCGGCGAGCACATCAACACCACCGAGGACCGCGCCGTCCTGCACACCGCGCTGCGCCGCCCGGCAAGCGAGAAGGGCCAGCTCATCGTCGACGGCCAGGACGTCGTCGCCGACGTGCACGAGGTCCTCGACCGCATGTATGCCTTCGCCGAGCGCGTGCGCTCCGGTGAGTGGAAGGGCGTTACCGGCAAGAAGATCGAGCACCTGGTGTCCATCGGCATCGGCGGCTCCGACCTGGGCCCGGTCATGGCTTACGAGGCCCTGCGTCCCTATGCCGACGCCGGTATCGACTGCCGCTATATCTCCAACATCGACCCCAACGACCAGGCCGAGAAGCTCAAGGGTTTGGATCCCGAGACCACGCTCGTGATCATCGTCTCCAAGACCTTCACCACGCTCGAGACCCTCACCAACGCCCGCGAGGTCAAGACCTGGATGCTCGAGCAGCTCAAGGCTCAGGGCGCCATCGACGGCTCCGATGAGCAGAACGCCGAGGCCGTGGCCAAGCACTTCGTCGCCGTTTCCACCGCACTCGAGAAGGTCGAGGCCTTCGGCATCGACCCCGCTAACGCTTTTGGTTTCTGGAATTGGGTCGGCGGCCGCTACTCCGTCGACTCCGCCGTGGGCCTGTCGCTGATCGTCGTGCTCGGCCCCGAGCGCTTCCAGCAGTTCCTTGAGGGCTTCCATGCCATCGACGAGTACTTCTGCAACACGCCGCTCGAGAACAACGCTGTCGCGCTGATGGGCCTGCTCAACGTCTGGTACGTCAACTTCTTCGGTTCCAAGAGCCATGCCGTGCTTCCGTATTGCCAGTACCTGCACCGTTTCCCGGCCTACCTGCAGCAGCTCACCATGGAGTCCAACGGCAAGCATGTCCGCTGGGACGGCAGCGCCGTGACCTCCGACACCGGTGAGATCTTCTGGGGCGAGCCCGGCACCAACGGCCAGCATGCCTTCTACCAGCTGCTGCACCAGGGCACTGTGGTGGTTCCGGCCGATTTCATCGCCTTCGCCAATACCGCCAACCCTGCGACCGATAGCGGCCAGGACGTGCACGAGCTGTTCCTGGGCAACTTCCTGGCCCAGACCAAGGCGCTCGCCTTTGGCAAGACGGCCGACGAGGTTCGTGCCGAGGGCACGCCCGAGCAGATCGTCCCGGCCCGTTGCTTTGAGGGCAACCGCCCGACGACCTCGATCTTCGGCGACACGCTGACCCCGTTTGCGCTCGGCGAGCTCATCGCCCTGTACGAGCACATCACGTTTGTCGAGGGCACGGTCTGGGGCATCGACTCCTACGACCAGTGGGGCGTCGAGCTGGGCAAGCAGCTTGCCAAGCAGATTACCCCGGCCTTCCACGACGACGCCGCCAAGGCCGAGCAGGACGCTTCGACCCAGGCGCTCATCGAGTTCTACCGC
>DBFOPE010000067.1:0-8668 GCA_048429085.1 Collinsella sp. | reverse complement strand
AATCATGGCCTGCTCGCGCGTAAGCTCGGCAACGCCAAGTTCCTTCATCGTGACCGGCAGGCCCAGCTCAATGCAGAAGCCCAAGACTTCCTCGAGCTTCTCGGTCGGGGCATCCTCGAGTACCAGCTGGACGATGGTGCCGAAGGCGACCTTCTCGCCGTGATACATGCCGTGGCACTCGGGCAGCATCGTCAGGCCATTGTGGATAGCATGAGCAGCAGCAAGGCCCGAGCTCTCAAAGCCAATGCCCGAAAGCAGCGTATTGGCCTCAATGATGTGCTCGACGGCAGGCGTGAGCGCACCCTTCTCCAGCGCGACCTTGGCCTTGACGCCATCGGCCATAAGCGTCTCGTAGCAGAGCTTGGCGAGCGCCAGGCCGGCCATGCCGCCCTTGCCGCCGGCGCAAGTGCCGCCGTCGGCATCATGCGTCGCCTGGGCCTCAAAGTAGGTTGCGAGCGCATCGCCCATGCCGGAAACCGTCAGGCGCACCGGGCTCGCCGCGATAACTGTCGTATCCATCAGGACAATATTGGGGTTTGCCTTAAGGAAGAGATACTTGTCGAACTGGCCGTCGTCGGTGTAGAGCACCGAAAGTGCCGAGCACGGAGCATCGGTCGAAGCAATGGTGGGGCAAATGATGACCGGGGACTCCAGGTAGTAGGCAACGGCCTTCGCGGTGTCGAGGATCTTGCCGCCACCGACGCCGACGATGATGTCGCAACCGTTGTCGCGAGCGAGCGCAACCAGACGATCGACCTCGCCCTTGGAGCACTCGCCGTTAAAGTCCTCAAACAGCAGCTCGGCCTTGGCCTCGGCAAAACTGCCCTCGATCTTGGCACCGACGCGCTTCTTGCCCGAAGGCGTCACGATGACGAGGGCCTTAGCGCCAAGCGGCTCGACATAGGAGCCGAGCTTGGCGAGCTCGTCCGGACCCTGGATGTACTTGCTGGGGCTATTGAAAATTGCAGCCATAACTATCCCATTCTCTAAAAGAAAAAAGAAAGGGGCTCCGTACGGATACGTGCGGAGCCCCTCGTTACGATAACAAGAGTCGATTAGAAATCGATGTCGGTGTCGTAGTAGCAGGCCTTGAGGATCTTCTCGAAGTCGGCAGCCTTGGTCTCACGCGGGTTCTCCGGCGTGCAGGCGTCGGTCTCGGCGTTCGCGGCGATCTCGGGCAGCTTGGCGAGGAACTCCTCCTCGGAAACCATCTGCGGGTTCTCGGCGTCGACCTTCACGCCACCATTCGCGTAATCCTTGATGGACTGCGGAATGTTGAGCTGGTCGTTGAGGTCGCGAATCTTCTGGACGAGCGCAGCGATGAGCTCCTCGTTGGTCTCGCCGGGAAGGTGCAGGATCTCCTTGGCCACGTAAGCATAACGCTCGGCAGCACGGGGATCCTTGGAGTTCCACTGGATGACCTTGCCCAGGTACATGGCGTTAGCAGCACCGTGGATGATGTGGCCGTTCTCGAAGGCAGCACCGGTCTTGTGAGCCATGGAGTGAACGATGCCGAGCAGGCCCGAGGAGAAGGCGATACCGGCGATGCACTGAGCCTCGTGCATGTGCTGACGGGCCTCATGGTCGCCAGCATAGGACTTGGGCAGCCACTCGACGATCTCGCGGATGCCGTGCAGAGCGTTGGCGTCGGTGAACATGGAAGCGCAGGTGGAAACGTAGGCCTCCATGCAGTGGGTCAGAGCGTCCATGCCGGTGTGAGCGCACAGCTTGGCGGGCATGGTGTAGGTGAGCTCGGGGTCGACGATGGCGACATCAGGGGTGATGTTGAAGTCGGCCAGCGGGTACTTGATGCCCTTGGCATAGTCGGTAATGACGGAGAAGGCAGTGACCTCGGTAGCGGTACCGGAGGTGGAGGAGATGGCGCAGAAGTGAGCCTTCTGACGCAGCTCGGGGAAGCTGAACGGCTGGATGATGTTATCGAAGGACTCCTCGGGATACTCGTAGAAGACCCACATGGCCTTAGCGGCATCGATGGGCGAGCCGCCGCCGATGGCGACAATCCAGTCGGGCTCGAACTCGCGCATGGCCTCGGCGCCCTTCATGACCGTCTCGATGGACGGATCGGACTCGACGCCCTCGAACAGCTTGACCTCCATGCCGGCCTCTTTGAGGTCGGCCTCAACGTCCTGCAGGAACCCGCCGCGGCGCATAGAGCTGCCGCCAGAAACGATGATGGCCTTCTTGCCCTTGAGGTTCTTCACCTCGTGGCGAGCGCCCTCACCAAAGTACAGATCACGAGGATTGGTAAAACGTCCCATACTGTGCCTCCTAAACAAGCCCCTCTTAGACTTGCGTATATAACGGAGCACCCAATTGGCTCCGTTAGGACCGTTTTGCGCGTTGCCGGCGATGACAATGCGCGATGTCTAAACGTCTCAACGCTCAGACAAACATTATTCTACCGTTCTAGTTGGTCAGTTATTCACCTAAAGCCGACAATGATGAAACGTTTTTTCTATCCCTGAAGACCCTTGTGGGGCATTCATACTCCCAAGCTGGGCAAACGTTTTATCAAGGTTGACCACATATCCCGGGCAGGACGGTGCCCCTCCAAAATGCGCCCCGTTCGCCGCCAAAAATCGACCGTTTGCGGCACCGTGATACCACTCAGCCGTCCAAGGTGCCGACATTTGTGCGACATCCGTCTTCGTGGTGCAAAGGTGCATGTCCAAGTGCGGCACCCCCGGTGTGCCACATGCGGGTAAACTAGAACCTTATATAGAGACATTTGAACCCTAACCGCAGCAAAGGAGGCCCCATGGCATTCGATCCCATTCAAGAGGATTGCCATCGCCTCGTTCTTGAGGCCTTGCGCCGCGACAATATTCCGCTCACCGACGGTGCCGCCGTAGAGCGTCTGATGGAACAATTCACCCGCAACCCCGCGCCGCTCATCGTGCACGACCGCGACCGCGCCGGGCACCTCATTGCCAAGGTGGTCGAGGCTGTCGACTACCGCATTCCCTTTATCCCTGACGATACCCAGGCAGAGCAAGAAGAGGCCGCTGCCGAGAACATGCTTCGCGAGGCAGCCGCACTCGACCCCACCAACTGGGATGCCCAGCGCATGCTGACCGCCCTCACCGCCAACTCCAACGAGGAGTACGTACAGTACTTGGTATCCAAGCGCGATGAAGTCGAGCACGACCTGGCACTCAAGATCGCCTCGGCGCAGGACCCCTACGAGCGTGAGGCCGCAGGCGACCTTATGCGCCGCCCCTACCTGCGCTGGCTTGCCGCCCTTGCGTCGCGCGCCCTCATTAGCGGCCGCTATCGCATGTCGCTCAAAGCCGCAAACTGCAGCCTCGACTTTGCCCCCAACGATCCGGCCGGCGTCCGCCACACCGCAATGCTCGCCATGGCTAAGCTCGAATACCCCGCCGAGGAGCTCAAGCGCTTTCGCTCTGCCCACTCCGTCTCCTATCTCACCAACACGCCGCTACGCCGTCGTCCCAAGGACGCGGAGCGCGACTTGGACCCATGGACGCTCATCGCGCTGATGAGCGCTGCCTGGCGCGAGCTGGACTACGAGGGTGCCGAGCACTACTTGCGCATCCTTGCACACTCGTGCCCACACGCAGCCGAGGCGCTCTATTTCCAAACCGAGTTTCCCGATGGCGTCTATGCCCGCGTCAACGTGGGTGTGGGCTCCACCGACGAGCTTGTCCTTGCGCTGTCCGAGGCGACGCCGGTACTGCAGGAGGGCCTGGGCGCCCCCGACAATGCCAGCTTTGCCGCCTGGGTCGCCACCAACGATATCGTGCGTTCCCAGATCGACGAGCGCATCCTGCGGGCGGCCGAGCAGGGCTTGCCGTTTAAGGGAGGAGACCTCTAATGGATCCGAGCGTCTACATCCCCGCCTACCTGGAGCGCGCCTACCTTGCGTCGCACCCCGAACTCACCGATGCAGCACGCGAGCTTGTCCATAACGACGTGAGCGTCAACCCTCATAAGTATGCGCAGACCGAGCATGCCCAGGCGCTGCTGTCCTATGCAGGCGTCCACCGCCACCTGCTCGACGAGCTCCATCGCATCGAGGACATGGGCAGCGACGAGGAGTTTGAGCAGACGCGCAACCGCCTGTTCGACGATATGCGCGATGAGCTGCTCAAGATCGTCCGCGTCGATGCGTATGTCCTCGATGCCCAGCTGCTCGCCATCATCCTGGCGGACACGCCCGTCGATGCCTGCCTGGGCGACTTGATGAAGCTCGAGACGAGTACGGCCGACTACCTGCAACAAAGCGTGCCCGGGTTCGACATGGAGGCCCCGCACTACTGGGCCAATAATGTTTTGGCCGACGGTGTCACCGCAGCAGACCTTACCGTGAGCGAGCCGGCGCTTATTGGCTGGCTTCACACGCTCGAGGCCATCTCGCAGCTGTGCATGGCGAGCGCTCGTTACCGTGCTGCTGCCAACTACGCCCGCCGCGTCCTTAAGGCAGAAGGTTATCCCACCCGAGCTGCCGGCACCGTGTTGCTCGCCCTCGCCCGCTTGGAAGACCAGGACGGCTTTTTTGCCCTGGCTCACCAGCTCGAGGAACAGGTGGGGGCTGATGCACTCGAGAACTCCCCCTGGTACCTGCTCGCCCGCACGATTCTGCTGTTCAAAACAAACAAGATGCGTCCGGCGACACGTGCACTGCGCGAGTTTGCCAACCGCTGCGAGGGCGGCGCGTTCTTCTTGCTGAACCCCATGTACCAGACGCCGTACCTTCCCTGCCGACCCGAGCCGCGCGACCCCTGGGATCTCTCGCACCAGGCGGTTTGGGAAGCCGACGGCATCATCTCGGATACCCCCGACTTTGCCCCCTGGGCCAATGCCTGCGAAGACGTTTCGCAGCTTGCCCAGGAGTTTGCGCGCCGCTACGGCTTTTAACGGCGCAAACGCCACGACCATGTCATTCACGTTAGGAACGGCTTCATGAACTTCCGCTCATCTCTCGCCTGCACCTCGAGCGATATCGCCCGCTGGGGGCTGCGCTCCATCCTTAAGCGCCAGGGCGGCGTACTCCCCGGCCGCATCGCCATGAAGATCGACCCCGAGCTGCTGAGCGACCTCGCCGGCCTTGTCGACCGCAGCGTGGTAATCACCGGCACCAACGGCAAGACCACCACCTCCAACCTCATCGCCGACGCCGTTGCCGCCAGCGGAGCCACCGTGGTATGCAACCGCGCCGGCAACAACATGGAGCCGGGCGTGGTGGGCGCACTGCTCGAGGCGCGCAGCAATCTTAAGCGTGCCGGCAACGGCAAGCGCGTAGGCGTCTTTGAGTGCGACGAGCTCTACACGGTGCGCGTCCTGCCCAAGCTCAAACCGACCTACTTTGTGCTGCTCAACCTGTTCCGCGACCAGCTGGACCGCTACGGCGAGATCGACCACACCCAGGACGTCATCGCCCATGCGTTGGAGCTTTCGCCGGCAACGACGCTCATCTATAACGCCGACGATCCGCTGTGCGCCTCGATCGCCGCACGCGTTCCCAACGCGAGTATCGCCTTTGGCATCGATGGCGCCACCGACACCGAGTCTGACCGCATCAGCGACTCGCGTTTTTGCTCGCAGTGCAACGCCCCGTTGGAGTACGACTACGTACAGTATGGTCAACTCGGCGCCTACCATTGCCCCTCGTGCGGTTGGGCACGCCCCGCACTGGTCCGCCGCGTAACGAATGTGGAGCTCAGTCGCGATGGCTATGGTTTTGACCTGGTGTTTGGATCTGATTCCAACGCACCAGCCGCGCACATCGCCACGCGCTACAACGGCCTGTACATGGTCTACAACGTTGCCGCCGCATTCTTTGCCGCACATGAGTTAGGCGTGGATACGGCGCACCTGCAGCCCACGCTCGATGCCTACGTGCCCGCCGGCGGACGCATGGGCCGCTGGGAGATCGCCGGCCGTACCGTCGAGGCAAACCTGGCCAAGAATCCCGTGGGCTTCGATCGGCAAATCCAGTCCATCAAGACGGCAGGCGGCAGGCTCTGCGCTTTCTTCCTCAACGACAACGATGCCGACGGCCACGATGTATCGTGGATCTACGACGTCGACTTTGAGCGCATCGCCGACACAACGGGGCTTGTCGCCTTTGCCGGCGGCACGCGCGCGCATGACATGCAGGTGCGCCTCAAGTACGCCGGCATCGATGCCACGATTATCTCGAATATCGAGCAGGCGATCGGTGCCGTTGCGGATGAAGCCGCCGGCGACACTTTCTACGCCGTCGCCAACTACACGGCCTTCCCGCCGCTGGTCAAGGAGCTCGACGAGCTTAAGAGCACCGATGCGAGCTCGGTCGCCTCCCACGCCGTAACGCGCGCCGATGGGAGCGCTGTCCCCACCGACATTGTGCCGGTCGAGCTTTCGCGCCCCCTGCGCATCGTCTACCTGTATCCCGATGCCCTCAACCTCTATGGCGACGGCGGCAACGTCATTGCCCTCGAGCGCCGCTGCGCCTGGCGCGGCATTCCCGTGCGCGTGGACGAGGTCCGCATGGGCGAGTCGCTCGATCTCACCGACGCCGACATCGTCATGATGGGCGGTGGCTCCGACCGCGATCAGCTGGCCGTGGCACACGAGCTGTTCGCTCAAAAAGACAAGGTCGCAGCCTATGTTGAGGATGGCGGCTCGCTGCTTGCCATCTGTGGCAGCTATCAGCTGCTCGGCCGTTCGTACTACATGGGCGAGAATCGCATCGAGGGCCTGGGCGTCATTGCCGCCGAAACCGTGCGCGGCTCCGACCGCCTGATCGGCAACGTCGCCGTCAAGACCGACCTGGCACCCGAGCCCTTTGTGGGATTTGAGAACCACGGCGGCCGCACCCTGCTCGATGCAGAGGCCACGCCGCTCGGAACGTCCGTCGTCACGGGTACCGGCAACAACGGCGACGATGGCTTTGAGGGCCTCATCTACAAGGGTGTCATCGGCACATACCTACACGGACCGGCACTGCCCAAGAACCCCGAGCTCGCCGACTGGCTCATCGCCCACGCTCTCGAGCACCGTGGCGATGCACAGACCACCGCTCTGCTGCCGCTCAAGCCCCTCGACGACACTTACGAGCACGCCGCCCACGACGCCGCGATGAAGCTCCTCCCCTAACGCCCCGCCACCACAAAGGGGACAGGCACCTTTGTGGTGGTTTTGACCTGCCACGACAGTTTGTCTCGATCTGTAACATCTAGACCGTTAAAAGTCGTCTTACTGTTACAGATTGAGATGTTCGTCCCGACGCCCACCGTCTGTCTCGATCTATAACAGATAGAGCCGATTTATCAGCCCAGATGTTACAGGTTGAGATGTTTGAAGATCGGGATAGGGAGCCAGCTCCTGTGTGGTGGGTTGATTTCCGATCTCAGCCGAACACATTGAGCGGATAGGACGTTCCCGCAGCTAGCCGAACGCCCCCGAGGCCCCTCGCGGGCCCCGGGGGCGGCATTTTCCCAGTTGAAGGAACGGTGGAGATGTGTTTCGATGGGTCCGGTGGCCATGCTCCGCCCTCCGTCCGGCACCTCTTCCCAGACTCAGCCGGACGGTCGGTCCGCCTATTCCTTTTTTCCCTTCAGGCTAGGACAGCGGGGCATCGCCCCTCTCTGCGCGCGCCCGCCCTATCAGCCCCGGCGTCAGGTCGAGCTCGCCGAGCGGCACGTCCTCCACGCCGTAGGCGTCCAGCAGCGCCGCCGCGTCGTCCCCGAGCATCGCCCGGAAGGCGCGGGCGGGCGTCGCGAAGCCGAGCGCGCCGCGGGGCTCGGAGTTCACGTGCGACATCGCGAGCGCCAGGTCGGCCGGGGAGAGCCGGTCGAACCTGAGGCCGGCGCCCTTGGGCAGCAGCTTCCTTATCTCGACGTGGTTGCGCTCGCAGGCGCCCTTCTGGTCGCTCCGCCTGGGGTCGCAGTAGAACAGCCTCGTCTCGCCGGGCCCCTCGCCGAGGAGGGCCGCGACCGCGGCCTCGTCGGCGAACTCCGCGCCGTTGTCGGTGAGCACGGCGCGGAACACGCGGCGCGCCCCGTCGGCGCCGAGGACTGCCCGGACGCCCTCCAGGGCGGCCGCGACGCACCCGGCGGTCTTCCCGCCCAGCGGCAGCGCGAGCTGCAGCCTGCTGGGGCGGTGCAGCAGCGTGAGCAGGCACGCGGAGTCCTCCCGGGCGCCCTCGACGGTGTCCATCTCCCAGGCCGCGGCGCACGCGTCCTCCCCGAGGGCGAGGAACGCGGCATACGACCTGCGGGCGGAGTGGCGCGTGGCCGCCCGCCCGGCGGCGCGCTTCCTCGGCCTGTAGCCGACCTTCCGCCTGAGCTCCATGCTGGTCATGCCGTCGTAGCCCGCCGAGACCCAGCGGTAGATGGTCGACGGCGACAGGTCCACCGGGCCGCCGTTGCGCGCCGCCATCTGCTCGGGCGACAGCCCCCGGCGCAGGCAGTCCCTGATGGCCTCCAGCCTCGCCGCCGCGGCGGGCTCGTCGGCGTCGATCCCGCGCCTGGACGAGACGAGCACCGAGTCCGCGCACAGCTGCGCGGCGCGGGCGTCGTAGAAGACGTGCGGGCGGCGCTTGCAGCCCAGCGCGCGGTAGCGGCCGCAGCCGTTGCAGCAGCGCGGCCACGCCGCCAGGCGCGGGCAGGCCGCCGACAGGCGCGGGCAGGCCGCCGACAGG
>DBFOPE010000066.1:0-3877 GCA_048429085.1 Collinsella sp. | reverse complement strand
CACCTGGGTCGATGAAATCGGTGAGTCTCTGTATCCCATGACGCACGAGGGCGACGGCATATTTACCGTAGAGCTTGAGTGCACTGAGCCCTGTCTTATCTGGTACAGCTTTATCTGCAACATCGAGGGCCAGCCCGAGGTCCGCTTGGGTGCACCGCAGGGCCGCACCGGCGGCGAGGGCGTAACCTACGACTACGCCGAGGTCCCGTCGTTCCAGATTACCGTCTACAAGCACCGCGAGAACCGTCCCACCTGGTACGAGCGGGGCATGGTCTACCAGATCTTCCCCGACCGCTATGCCCGCGACGAGCATTGGCGCGAGCGTACGCTGGCCGAGATCGAAAAACCGCGCAACGGAATCCAGCGCCGCATGGTCGAGGACTGGAACGAGCCGCCCGAGTACGAGCGTGCCGAAGACGGCTCCATCAAGACCTGGGATTTTTACGGCGGCTCGCTCAAGGGTATCCAAAATGACCTGCCCCGCATTGCCGAGCTAGGCTTTACGGCCATCTACCTCAACCCCATCTTTGAGGCCGCGAGCAACCACCGCTACGACACGGCCGATTACACCAAGATCGACCCGATTCTGGGCACCGAGCAGGACTTTACGGAGCTGTGCAAGGCGGCCGAGAAGCTCGGCATTTCTATCATCCTGGACGGCGTCTTCAACCACACGGGCGACGATTCGATCTACTTTAACCGCTACGGCAATTATCCCGGCGTCGGTGCTTGGCAGAGCGAGGACTCGCCGTGGCGCGATGCGTTTTACTTCCATGAAGACGGTTCGTATGACTGCTGGTGGGGCGTGGGCAACATGCCCGCCATCAACGAGAGCTCCGAACTGGTGCGCGAGCGGCTCCTGGGCAAGGACGGCGTGATCCGCAAATGGCTGCGCGCCGGTGCCCATGGTTGGCGCCTGGACGTGGCCGACGAGCTTTCCGACGACTTCCTTGCCGAAATCAAAAAGGCCGTGCTCGCCGAGAAGCCCGACGCACTGCTGCTCGGCGAGGTCTGGGAAGACGCCTCCAACAAGATCAGCTATGGCCACCTGCGCCGCTACCTGCAGGGCTCTGAGCTCGACTCCGCTATGGACTACCCCTTCCGCGACATGGTCATCGGTTTTTTGATGGGCTACAAGAACGCCTATCAGGCTGCCGAGGATATCGAAACCCTGCGCGAGAACTACCCGCGCGAGGCACTGGCCTGCGCGCTCAATCTGCTTTCGAGCCACGACCGCCCGCGCATTATCTCGGTGCTCGGCGGTGGCCCCGACGAGTCGCAGCTGCCCGAGAGCGAGCGCAGCAAGTGGCGCCTGGACGAGAACTCCATGGGCCTGGCCAAGAGCCGCTTTTGGTTGGCGACGCTCATGCAGATGACCTTCCCAGGCGTGCCCTCGATCTATTATGGCGACGAGTACGGCTTGGAGGGCCTCACCGATCCGGGCAACCGCCGCACCCTGCCGACCAAGGACCAACTCCACGACTTCGATACGCTAGCCATCGTTAAGAACGCGTCTGCCGTCCGCCGCGCGTTACCGTTTATGGTCGATGGCGAGATCAAGGCCTTTGCGCTCAACGACGACGTCTTGGCCTACACCCGCACGGGCAAAGACGGCGAGGCCGCGACGGTTATCATCAACCGCAGCCTGCGCAATTCGCACTGCGTGACGATCCCGGCGCTCGGCGAATGTGCGAGCGACGTGATTAGCGGCCACGAGTGCGAAATCCATAACGGCACGGTTACGCTCGACCTGTACCCGCTGGGCTCTTCGATCATCTATCACCATGCCGAGAAGCGCCTGCAGGAGCCGCTCGACCACGGCGCGGGCGTCGTATGCCACATCACCTCGGTGCCGACCGATGACGGCAAGCCCGGCACAATCGGTGCGCCCACGCGTCGCTTTATCGACCATCTGGCCGCCATGGGCATGCGCTACTGGCAGGTCCTGCCCGTCAACCCGACGGACTTCTTCCGCTCCCCCTACGCCGGTCCTTCGGCCTTTGCAGGCAATATCGACCTGCTGCCCGAGAGCCACGAGGAGCTGGCCGCCGACTTCGTCACCTGGAAGACCCGCGGCGGCGAGGATGCCGACCCGCTGTACACGGCGTTTAAACATCGCAACGCCGACTGGCTCGAGAAGTACTGCGTCTACATGGCGGTAAAGAAGCACTTTGAGGGACTGTCGCGCCACGATTGGCCGGCGGATGTCGCGCGCTACAACGAGCACCTGATCGATGACGAGCGCTTCCACGACGAGGCAGAGCTGCAGGCGTACATGCAGTATCGCTTTGACCTTGCCTGGTGCGAGCTCATGAACTATGCACACAAGAAGGGCATCGAGGTCATCGGCGATATCCCGATGTATGTCTCGGACGATTCGGCCGATGCGTGGAGCGAGCCCGAAAACTTCTGGCTGTCCGATACCGGTAAGGCGATTGAGATTTCGGGCGCGCCGCCCGACAACTTTGCGCCCGAGGGGCAAGTGTGGGGAAACCCCACCTTCCGCTGGGATCACATGAAGGGAAACGGCTATAGCTGGTGGATGGATCGCTTGCGTCGTGCGTTTTCGCTCTACGACCGTGTGCGCCTGGACCACTTCCTGGGCTTCCACAGCTACTTTAGCATCCCTGCCGGCAAGGCCTGTGCCGACGGCCGCTGGCTTGCGGGACCGGGCAAGGACCTGTTCCAGACCGCCTACGACGAGCTGGGTCCGCTCAACTTTATTGCCGAGGATCTGGGCTATCTAACACCTGGCGTACGCGCGATGGCTTCGACCTGCGGCTTCCCCGGCATGGATGTGCTGGAGTTTAGCGACTACGACGTTCGCTGCGGAATTCATCCCACACCGGGCAAGATCCTGTATACCTCGACGCACGACACCTCGACGCTTGCCGGCTGGTGCACGCGCTCCTTTGCAGGTGGCGACGAGCCGAGCGGCATTGCATTGGCAAGCGAGCTCATGGGCGATGCCCTGGCAAGCGATGCTCCGCTCGTTATGATGCCGCTGCAGGACGTGCTAGGGCTGGGCGACGATGCACGTATGAACGTGCCGGGCGTGGCCACGGGCAACTGGACGTGGCAGGCTCGGGAGGCCGACGTTGCAGCAGCCGAGGAGAAAACTGCGAAGCTCCTGCGCAACACCCATAGATTCTGGGGTGAAGCGTGATAAAACCCCCGATATAGGGTACAGTTACAGCTGTTTGAATTTTTGCGGGCAGAGCGATCTGCCCGCTTTGTGCTGAAAAGGAAGTATTATGGCGCGCTACGATTACAAGTGCACGAGCTGCGGCAACGTGTTTGAGGTTGAGCACCCCATGTCCGAGACGCCCGAGGTCGTATGCCCCAGCTGCGGCGCCCCGGCATCCAAGACGTTCTCGGCCAGCGGCATTAAGTTCGAAGGCAGCGGTTTCTACAACACCGACCAGCGAAGCGGCGGCTCCAGCACCAGCGCCACCAGCGGCTGCTGCGCCAATTGCCCGCATAGCCACTAGTGACAAGTGGCCCCGCGATCAACGCCGATCGCGGGGCCACTTCTTTGCGCTATACGTAGCTAATTAATTTTTAGTAATTAGTATATTTTAAAATCCGCCCATACCGGCAGCATAAGGATCATCACAAGTACCATCGCTATACCAATGAGTAGATCCAATATAGTTACCAGCTGCATCATATTGATCTAATTGACGAATGACATACTTACCACCACTATTATTGGAAGAAGAAATACTGCTAGAAGGGTTGATTTCCGATCTCAGCCGAACACATTGAGCTGATGGCTCGCTCCCGCAGTTAACCGAACGCCCCCGCGGCCCCTCTCGGGCCCCGGGGGCGCCATTTTCCCAGTTGAAGGAATGGTGGAGATGTGTTTCGATGGGTC
>DBFOPE010000065.1:0-37042 GCA_048429085.1 Collinsella sp. | reverse complement strand
GAACAGCGCCCAGAACAGGTCCTGCTTGATGTTGCGGATCGTGGCGCGCGACAGCTCGATGGCGCGGGCGACGTCCATGAGGTCGCTGCGCATGAGCACCACATCTGCCCCCTCCTTGGCGATGTCGGCGCCGGTGCCGATGGCCAGACCCACGTCGGCACGCGCCAGAGCGGGGGAGTCGTTGATGCCGTCGCCCACCATGGCGACCTTGCCGCCCGCATCCTGCAGTTCGCGCACGTGGCGTTCCTTGTCAGCGGGCAGGACGTCGGCGATAACCTGTTCGCTGCTCAGTCCCACGCGGCGGGCGATGGCCTCGGCCGTCACGCGGTTATCGCCGGTGAGCATGCGTACGTCGACGCCGAGCTTGCGGAGCGCGGCGATGGCCTCGGCGCTCGTTTCCTTGACCTCGTCAGCCACGGCAATGGTGCCGGCAAGCTCGCCGTTCTTGGCAAAGAACAGCGGCGTCTTGCCCTCGGCGGCAAATTGCTCGGAAAGACCCGCGGGCACGGTAACGCCCAGCTCGTCCATCAGGCGCATGTTGCCGGCTGCAATGACGTTTTGCCCCTCGCGCGCCGTAACGCCTCGCCCGGGCGCGGCGGCAAAGTCCTCGACCATGCGCGCGACAATTCCGCGCGTCTCGCATTCGGCCATAATCGCCTCGGCCAGCGGGTGCTCGCTCGAGCGCTCCAGCGCGGCGGCCAGCTTGAGCAGCGCCTTTTCGCTCATGGCGGGCGAGCCGTCGGCGCGCGCGGCAACCACAATGTCGGTCACGGCAGGCTTGCCGCGGGTGACTGTGCCCGTCTTATCGAGCACCACGGTGCCCACGCTGCGCAGGTTCTCCAGCGCCTCGGCGCTCTTAAACAGAATGCCCATCTCGGCGCCCTTGCCGGTGCCAACCATAATAGCGACGGGCGTGGCCAGGCCCAGCGCGCACGGGCAGCTGATCACCAACACGGCTACGGCGGAGGTGAGTGCCTCGTTCACGCTGCTGGTCAGTGCCATCCACACCACAAAGGTCACGGCCGAGATCGCGAACACCACGGGCACGAACACGCCGGCGACCTTGTCGGCCATACGGGCGATGGGCGCCTTGGTGGCATTGGCGTCCTCGACGAGCTTGATGATCTTGGCGAGCGATGTCTCGGCACCCACCCGCGTGGCGCGGAAGGTAAACGAGCCGGTGCGGTTGACGGTGGCGGCGTTGACGGTGTCGCCGGCGGTCTTTTCTACGGGGATGGACTCGCCGGTGAGCGCACTCTCGTCCACGGCCGAGCTGCCCTCGAGCACCACGCCATCGACGGGGATGGACTCGCCGGGGCGCACGCGCAGGACCTGACCGGGAAGGATGCTGTCGACGTCGACGGTGGTCTCGCTGCCGTCCTCTGCCACGACGGTCGCGGTCTTGGGCGCCAGGTCGATCAGCGCCTCGATGGCGCCGCCGGTTTTTGACTTGCTGCGCGTCTCGAGGTATTTGCCCACGGTGACGAGCGACAGGATCGTGCCCGCGCTCTCAAAATACAGATTGTCCATGCCCGTCATCATGGCCTCGTGCACTTGCCCGGCGGCTAGCTGGTCGGCCATGACGAACATGGCGTAGAGCGACCAGGCGATGGAAGCGGTGGCGCCCACGGCAATAAGGGCGTCCATGGTGGGCGCGCCGTGCGCGAGCGATTTAAACCCATTGATAAAGTACGCGTCGTTGACATAGACGATGGGGATGAGCAGGACGAGCTCGGTGAGGGCGAGCGTCATGCTGTGGGTATGGTCGGTGAAAATGCCGGGCAGCGGCCAGCCGAGCATGTGCCCCATGCCTATGTAGAACAGCGGGATGAGGAATACGATCGAGACGATGAGGCGGGTGCGCATGGCAGAGGCGGCGGCCTCCAGCTTTTTGGTTGGCGACTCCATGTGGGCGGCGCCGGACCTGGCTTGCGTGCTGCCGTTTGAGCCGGCGGCACCGGTGCCCGCATCGACAGGTGAGGCCGAGTAGCCCGCGCGGTCGACGGCGGTGCAGATATCGTCGGGGGAGACCTGCGCGGGGTCATAGTCGACCATCATGGAACCGGCGAGCAGGTTGACCGCGACGCTTTGGACGCCGTCGAGCTTACTCACGGCACGGTCCACGTGCGCCTGGCAGGCGGCGCATGTCATGCCGCCCACGTCGAACTTATCTTGAGCCATGGATTCTCCTTTCCGTGGTTCGGTGTTTGAATTGTTAACCTGCCGATACTATACACCCATACCCCCTGGGGGTGTCTAGCAATAGTCGGAATGTATGACTTTTCATTACAGATGAGGGTGGCTGCTCAATCGGTGGCCGTCTCTGCCAAACATCTCAATCTGTAACGTCTGGACCGGTTTTTGAACCATAGCTGTTACAGATCAAGACAAACAGTTGGCAGCAAACTTAATGTCTCAATCTGTAACATCTAGCAGTGAAAATGACCTCTAACTGTTACAGATCAAGACATAGAAATCGGCCGAAAGCTAACGTCTCGATCTGTAACAACTAGACCCCGTTTTGCCGAGTATTTGTTACAGATCAAGACAAACCATTCGAGGGTAACCTGAATGTCTCGATCTGTAACAGTAAGACCGATGTTTGGGTCTTAGTTGTTACAGATTGAGACAATCTCGGAGCAGATGCCCCGGGCATACAACGTAAAACGCCGGGGCGCCCGCGTGATGGGCGCCCCGGCGCATGCTGGGCAGGGTTTGCGAAGCGGTGGGAGGGAGGAGAAGCCGTCCTCCCGAAATCCTTACTCCTGACGACGCTTCTTGTCAGTCAGGAAGACGCCGGCGGCTACGAGCACGACACCTCCGATGACAAACGTCTCACCGGCGAGCGCGGCATTGTCGCCTGTGGTGGGAAGTGCCGAGTCGGCGGCCGTCTTGGCGTTACCGGCAGACGGCTTTCCAGTAACCGGCTTAGCGGCAGCCTGCGTGATCTTGGCCTGCTCGGCCTTCGCCGCCTCTTGCTCCTGGCGGGCGATCTCGTCCTTCAGGGCTTGCTCGGCGGCTACGCGTTTTGCCTTCGCCTCGTTGTAGCCGTTGAGAGCCGCGGTGTAGGCGGGCGTCGCAGCATCAAGGTCTGCCTGAGCGGCATCAAGTGCGGCCTTTGCGTTATGTTCTGCCTGCTTGGCGGCGACGCACTTGGCAAAGAGGGCATTGAGCGTATCGTTCGCGTTTGCGTCAGAGCCAGTAGCAATGCCGTTTTCGACGTTGATGGACTTGAGCTTTCCGAGAGTAGCAGCAGCGGCGTCCGATGCGGCCTGAGAATTCTCGACCGCCTGCTCGGCGTTCTCGATGGCATCATTTGCCGCGCCAAGGGCGACTCCGGCCTCGGTAACTGCTGCGTCGGCCTCCTTCTTGGCCGCCTCGGCGGTGGCAAGATTATCGGCTGCATTGCTCAGGGCGTCGGCACGGGCCTTCTTTGAAGCAAAGTCGTTTTTCGCCGTGGTCAGATCGCTCGCAGCGTGCTCCGCGGTCGCCGCCTTGGCCTCGGCGTTGTCCTTCGCGGCGTCGAGAGCCTGCTTCTTGGCAGCCTCGTCGAGCTTCGCCTCTTCGAGAGCGCTCTGGGCAGACGTCTGGGCTGCCGTGGCTTCATCAAGCGCCTGATGGGCCTCGTCGGCTTTCTCCTGAGCCGCGGCAACATCGGCTGAATACTTGGCAAGTTCCTTCTTTGCATCTTGCAGAGCCTGCTGCTTTACGAGAGTCTCTGCCTTGGCGTCATCAACCTTCTTCTGACTCTGAGCGGCTTGCTCTTTCGATGCCTTAAGCTCGGCGCGCTTCTGGTTGACGACCTGCTCTGCAGTCGCCACGTTGCTTTGGGCGGCTTTGACCTGGTCTTCGGCTTCGGCAACTTTTCCGTTTGCCTTGGCGAGATTCTGCTTTGCTAGGGCAACAGCGGCGGCGGCACTTGCTACGCTGTCGTTCTTGGCGGCAAGGTCGCTATTCGCGGCAACAATGCCTTCCTGCTTTTGAGCGACAAGGGTTTCAGCTGCCTTTACGGCATCGGCTTTCGATGCCGCTGTGCTGCGCTTTTGCTCAAGGTCCGTCTTTGCGGCGGCGAGCTTTTCGCTGGCTTTGGAGAGGCTCAGCTGATACTGATCAAAGAGATTCTCGAGTTCATCGATCGAGTATTCTTTCTCGTACGAACCGTAATTGTTGTCGATCTCCAAGACGAACACATACGGCCAAAGGGTTCCGCGCGAGTTGATGCCGTATCCCATGGTTTTGGCGTTAGGTTGTACGATATTCAAATAATGGCCGACAGTGCCAAAGTCTGCCCCTTGCTTTTCGAATTCGGTTTTGTGGCTCCAGAAAGTATCCCAAGCATCTTTGGGGGCAACGTTGCCGAGGCCGGCTTTCGCTGCAGCCTCGTCAAATATCTCCTTTTCATCATCGACCCATTGGTGCGCGATGTTTTCTTTAGTGCTGAAGTTCCAGGCGGCATTTTCACAATTGGCGTAATCTGAGTGACCTAGCGTTTTGTCAGAGTAATTGGAGTCGGATTGAGCAATTGCCATTTGCTCGGCCGTCACCCTAAGCTCACTCAATCCAACGCTTGCACGGTATTCGTTAATCTCGCGCAGCTTGTTAAACGATAGCTTGGCGTTGTCGAGTGACGTGCCGTCTTTTTTATCGCCAATGGTCGTCGGGTTTTTATCGCTCTGCCTATAGATGATGTTTGCAGCGTCGTTGGCACCGATGAACTGGTAGAAGCCGATGACGCTCTGCGCCTCCGCTGTCGTTGCCTTATCGGTTGCCGCCTTGCACGTATCGTATGCTTTCTGTGCATCGACAACGGCTTGATCGGCGGCCGCCTGGTTTGCCTTGGCAGTTTCGAGCGCCTTGTCTGCCTGCTCCTTCTCGGCTTTTGCCTGGTCGACTTGTTTCTGAGCGGCCATTGCCTTCTCCAGTTCGGCAGCATGTGCCTGCTTTGCCGAGGTCAACTCCGATTGCGCCGCATTGGCTTTCGTCTGGGCTGCCGTTACATCATGTTCGGCTGCTGCGACTGTCTGCTTCTTGACTTCGAGCTCGCTTTCGGCGCCGGTGAGGGCGTCCTGCTTGGATTCAACGTCGCTATTTGCCTGAGAAAGGCCTGCTTCGGCAGTCACCTGCTGCTGTTTCGCCTGGTCGAGTGCGCTTTGGGCGGCATCGACCTTTGCCTGGGCGGCGTCATACTCCGGGCCCTCGGCGCCTGCCTTTGCGGCCGCCAAATCGGCTTGTGCGCTGTCGTACGCTTTCTGTGCCGCGACTACCTTACCATCTGCGGCGGCCTTTTCCTGCTGAGCGGAAGCCAGCGTGCCCGCCGCTTCGTCGTAAGCGCTCTGCGCGGCGCTCTGAGCCTGCTGGGCATCGGCGAGCGCGGAATCGGCAGTGGCCTTCGCAGCCTTTGCTTGGTCCAGAGCGGCCTGCGCATCTGCGGCAGCCTGCTTGGCGACCTTGATTTCCTCCGGCGTTGCGTTGGCGGCTGCCTTCTGGGCTGCCTCGAGCTTGGCCTGCGCATCAGCTGCCGCCTGCTTTGCGGCATCAAGGACCTTCGACTTGTCCTCGGCGTCGGTCTTGGCTGCATCGAGCTTTCCCTGGGCATCCTTCAGCGTGGCACTGGCGCTGTCGGCCGCCTTGACGCTTTCATCGAGCTGGCGAGCATATTCGGCGCGCGCGGCGGCCTCTGCCTGCGAATTATCGGAGACGGAGACGTCATAGGTGCTTTGTGCGTTGTCGCGTGCCGCCTGCTTTTCGGTATAGGGGGCAGCCACCGTGTCGTAGTCGGATTTGGCGTCTGCCTCGGCAGCCTTTGCGGCGTCGATCGCAGCCTGCAAGTCGGCAATCTTCTGGGCGTCTGCCTTTACTGCGGAGCCTGCCGCCTCGCCGGCGTGGACAGCAAGCGGGGACATGATCGCGTCCTGTGCCGTGGTACCACTCACATCGTTGGCAAATGCCGAGAACGGCGCGAGCAGCGACGAGCCGGTCATAGCGATGGTGGTTGCCGCGGTGACGGCGAGTCGTGTTGCCTTGTGGCCCGAGAATGTGGGGCGAGGCTTGGCGCCGCCTGAGACTTCCGAGTGTTTAGGTGCGTACTTTGTCATTTCTTCTCCCAATCGTTGAAGGGGTACCTACGACAATTCGTACGTTACGACTGCCGAAAGGGCTCCTGTTGCGCAACATTGGCAAGGAAACATCGACGCACTTGAGTCACATTTATGAGGTGGAGTTCTAGGCAAGCTAACGTCTCGTTCTGTAACATCTAGAGAGGTTTTTAACCCCTTACTGTTACAGATTGAGATGTTGTCTCGCGGGGCTGGGGTTTTGTCTCGATCTGTAACATTTAGACCGGTTTTTGGGTTCTAACTGTTACAGATCAAGACAATTGCCGGGGAGGGGTCCCGCCGCGGCAAGACGCCCGCCGCCTAGATACAGAATCCGGGGATCACGCAGGTTCGCTTGTTTGGCTTTTCCGCAGGCGTTGCGTACGTAAAGACGTCGCCGTCGCGTCCCACGCGGTTCATATAGAGTGTGCCTTCGCTCTCCGATGTGTCGGGACTTGCCGTTCGTTCCCACCAACAGGTGTCCTTGCCCTTCCACTGGCGAACCAACATCTCGTTCGTGGTATACGGGCTCACCTTGAGCTCGCGGAAGAGCTGATACTCCTTGCCCTCGCCGTTGTAGATGTCTGCCAGGTAGTGATAGTCCTCGGCAAACGAATCGGGCGGTTGCGTACCGCACAGCTCGACCATGGCGGGCAGCCAAAGAGTTGCGGGCAGCTCGCTCAGACACGATGCGCTTCTGGCGGCGCCAACGTTATTCGAGATCTTTTTGACAGATTTGATGAGTGCGCGCAACTCGTTGGGCAGCAGCTTAAGGCCGTCGCCGTCGAGCCATTCCCGCAGCTCGCAATCTGCCCAGCCGGCGCTTAACGGTTGGGCCGCGGCGTCGCGTTCGGCAATGCCGGCATCGAACATAAACGTCAGTCCGGCCTTGCCCGTCCCGTCCAGAAGCTCGTCGTGACGGATGCCCACAAGCTGCGCGCCGATGTGCAGCCCGTTGGTGAGCCTCACGCGCTTGGTACACGGATAGGGGATATGCCCGTTGTCATCGAGCAGATGATAGCGCTTGGCAATCTTGCGTGCCTCGCTACGGGTCTCGGCGGCCTTAATCTTGAGCGAAATCTCCTGCAGCTGATCCCAGGTGTAGTCGTCAAGCGAACTGCGAATGCCGTCCAGGTAGTCGGGGATGCCAAAGCCATGGGTTGCCGCCCCGATAACGCCGAGCCCCGCAACGGCTGCGACAACGCCACCGATAATAAACCGGCGGCGGGTCATGGCATCGTGCCGGGCCTGCTCCAGAATCTCTCGCGCGCGCTCGCCGGCGACGTCGACCTTAAGGTGCGTACCGGAGTCGATGTCAATTGCGGTGTCACTGCCCGCGCCCTCGCGGCCCTCGGATTCGGCATCGGTGAGGTATGCCGAGAGCACCTCGAGCATCTGCTGTTCGGTGGGACGATCACGCTGCTCGACTGAGATGCCTTTCATGATGATTTGGACGAGCGCCTCGTCGTCACTGCATCGCGGCTCGAGCGGCGCCGGCTTGGTCTTGGTCTTTATGAGGTAGAACGAACCGGTTGCCGCGGCACCCGTCGACTCCACATCGAACGGTTTGCGACCGCTGTAGAGCTGGTACAGAATGCTCGAAAGCGCGTAGACATCGATTGCGGGCGAGCGGCGAAGGGCCGCGATGCCTTCGATATCCTGCGTGAGCATCTCGGGCGCGGCGTATGCGGGCGTGGCAAAGCGCCAGATGTCGGCGCGCCGGGTGATCGTGTCATCGCCGAGGGCCATGGTCGCGGAGCCCATGTCGATGAGGCAGGGGTCAAAGGAGCAATCGACGATCTGCTGCTCGAGCGTTCGACTGGTGGTACGGAACATGATATTGGCGGGCGACAGGTCGCGATGGACGACCGGATTTACGAGTCCCTGGGTCATCGGGAGTGCGCGAAGCACGGCGTTTCCAACGGCGGCCACCATCTGGGTGGTTAGCCCGCCCGAGGCATCGTGCGGAAGCAAGGGCAGCGCCTGCTTGAGCGAGGTGCCCTCGACCCACTCCATGAGGATGAGCGGGTCGTCCTCGCACGATCCATAGCCATAGACGCGCGGAAATCCGCGCAGGTGCGAGACAGTGCACAGATGACGGTACTCCTCGAACAGCGCGGCGGTATTGGCCAGGTGCGCAGCCGCTTGCTCGGCGGAGCGGTCGGGTGTCTGGTCGGAAAGGATGGCGTTGTCCTTGAGCAGCTTGACGGCAAAGACCTCGCCGCTTGTGTTGGTCGCGCGAAGCACGTGTCCGATATTGCCGCCGTCGCGGTATGTCGTCTGAAGAATAAGCGTCATAAACCGTCGCTTGGCATCATCCTCGGCACTGGGGTCGACCGCTACGGCGGTGTCGAACGTGTCAAGACGGATGAGTTTGTCGCCAGGGGCGGTGTTGGTGGTATCCAAGGCGTTCCTTCGTTTGGTGGGGCCGCGTGCTCACACCGAGAACGCGATTATCGATTAAAGCCCATGATAGACGTGTTTGCCGATAAGCTGGCTTGTATTGCTATTTATAGTGCGGCGTGCAACGTAAATGATATAAGACGAGTGACACCTGTTTCCCACGTCTCTACGCGCTAATCCACAATAACGAGAAACGTTGTATAGAGACCCAAATGAAGTCTGTCGCTGTTGGCGATTTCCACGGGGGGATAGACTTTGCCGGGCTCTCGTTGGTCGCGGGGCGGCTCGATTACGATATCGCCGTCGCCTGCACCCGATTCGAGCACCGTACCGTTGGTCGATCCAAGGCCCTGGGCGTACCAGCGCTCACCCTCAAGCCAAATGCGAAGATGTTCGCGCGATGCATCGGCGCCCACATCGGTGATGCTGGGCGAGGTTTTGGGCAAAGAACCAATCACGGTGCCGCGCGGATCGCGTGTGAGTGGATGGATTTGCATGTCGACGCAGTTGTCGGCATGTGTCCTGAGCAGTCCGAGGTTGGGGGCGACGGCACGCGGCTGCTCCAGGCTGCTCATAAAGCCACGTCCGACGGTAGTTTCGGTGGTGCCAAAGTGCCCGCCCGTCTTGCTGTCGCAAAAGCGCTCGACGGTGGCCACGCCTTGAACGGGATCGGCAAGTGCGCCCGTTGCCACAAAGAGCATCAAGAAGAGCGTGCTTTTTTCGCGGGGGCCGTGGTCATCGGAGCTGTTGATACGCCCCAAGGCATTGGCGTAGAGGCGGTCGTCGAGGTCATAATCGGCGAGAACCGACATCATGCCTTGGGCCGCCGGGCCGCTGTAATGCTCGGATATTTCCCGATAGGCGCGATCGCCTCCGCCGAGCTTGTTACTAATGGCGGCGGCAAGGTTAAGCGTGGAGACGGTAAGGTCATTGTAGATACCTGGCGCACACTGATCGGGCTCGCGGTGGACGATGTAGCGAGTGAGGTACGAGCGGTTGGTAGAGCATTTGTCGAGCAGGGTGCTGCCTGCATACGAATTACCGTTGATGAGCATTCGCGCAATCTCGAGATGCTTGAGACCGCCGAACGATCGGATGTCGTTGTAGAGGACCGAGCACGGTGTTTCCGCCGCCATGGCTGCCTCCCCAGATAACTTTAATGACGTACTGCAAACATGATAGGAAATGGCTACGCTCAAAGCGTACCGACTCGAAAAATGTTGCGCAACGCTTTGTATAACTATTGAGACATTATAGGGCAGATACGCCAAGTTGCAGGATGGCTGCAAACGACACATTTTGAGAGGTCGTGCCCTATGGAATGCCCTTATTGCGGTGCATTGTTGCCCGATGACGCTAGTTTTTGCTCTGAGTGTGGATCGCCTCTTGCCGTGCCCTCGTCGACTGCGCCCGTTTCCGAAGATCCCTATACTACGCCCCAGACCGTGTCACAGAGCCCTGCCTTTTCTTGGCGCGACGGCGAGGCCGCTACGGCGGCGACGGTGGAGTTGCCTAAGGCGGATGCTGCCTCGAAAGCAGTCGAGCAGCCGGTAGCGGCACCCGGCGCGTTTGAGCCCGCTGTGCCCGAATCCGATTCGGACGCCACGCGTGTAGTCGATCCCTTGTCAGACTTTGGCACTACGATCGAGGACGTGGAAACTGAGTCTGCCTGCCATGCCGATTTTGGTTCTACGCCGCTCAGTGAGGAAGAGCAGCTCGAGCAGGACCGCGAGAGCCTCAAGACGGCCAAGGCCGAGTACAAGCTGGCACGCAAGCGCCTGGGCAAGTCGTATGCGCCCGCCATAGCCGCCGGCGTTATTGTCGTTGCCGCCTTGTGCGCGGGAACCGGCTGGGCGGGCTACTCATATGGTTTGGCTCATCCGCAAAATACGGAGCAGATTCAAAAGCTCAAGAAGCAGCTTGAATCTTCCAAGGACGAACTCACAAAAACGCAAGACGAGCTCGATCAGACAAAGTCCGACCTTAAGGATGCTAAGGCGGAGCTCAAGACCGCAAGCAAGAACGGCGAGGACGCCAGCTCCGATGCCGAGGGCTCTTCCACGACGGGCAATGCGACCTCGTCGACCACCACGACCTCCGGTAGCACAGCGAAGCTCAACATCGATAAGCCCACGAGCTTCGCCAACACCACGTGGCGCGGGGCACTTAAGGAGACGGGCAACTCTTGGGGCCATACTTGCTACGGTGCGAGCAAAAACGACCTTGTGATCGTTTTTAAGAGCATCAGCGATTCCGGCGAAGTGGTTGCAGACATCTCGGCCACGCTGCATGCCCACGATACCTACAACGCCGAAAAAACCGTCGCCCAATCCGATGGTGACGACTATCGCACCTACACGGACGTCACCGGTACGTTTGTCAGAAACAAGGGTTTTGAATTCTCGCTTCCCGTCGAGGAGGAGGACTGCGACCTTACGGTTACGGGTGTACCTAAAAAGAAAAATGGCAAGTACTACCTGAATACCACAGTCGAATCGGGAGACGGCGCCGTTACCATGGGAACGCGCATCACGGATTCCTTTGAGCTTTTGATTTCCTAGTACCTCGTATTGTCAGCGTGCGATGCATGGGGACGGTGGCGGGCGCGGCTTTATTGAGAGTTGCGCCCGCCACCGCTTTTTGCAAATGGGCCTATTTGCTGACTTGGGTTTTACTGCCGGCTAAAGCATGCCGGCAGATGCGAGGGCGAGAATAACCACGATTGCTATCAGGGCAGCAATCACCATCGTGAATGCCATCGTGCGTTGACGTTTGACGGCAAGGCGCGCGCGACGCATGGACTCGGCGCTGCGGACGGTCTCGGTGGATGGGGTTGGCCGAGACGCGGGCTGCGCCTGTGCAGCCGTGCGGGTGGGGACGGCGGCGTCCGTCCGCACGGTAGCGCTGCCGCGATCCGCTACGGGCCGGCGCTTTCGCGGGGCACCCGTACGGGCGAAAGGCTCAAGGCGCGCCGCGAGTTCGTTTGCCGAAGGGCGTGCGTCTTGCGAGACTGCCAAACAAGCCATAATCGCGTTGGCCAAGCCCTCCTCGCGGGGAGTTGCGGGTGCAAGGGGTTGCGGCTGCACGGTGCGCTTGAGGAGCGCGTGATCTCCAGAGCGCTTGAGCTCTGCCTCAAAGGGGGCATGTCCGCAATAAAGCTCGTAGAGGATGCTTCCCAGCGCATAGATGTCGACGGCGGGGTTGTCGCGCGCACCGGGGTCGGCCTTAAACCGCTCCAGCATTTCGGGTGCCGCGTATGCCGGCGTGGCGCCGCGAAAAGCGTTGACGTCGACGGTAAAGGAAAAGTCCGGTTTAACGAGCTTGGCACTGCCCATGTCGATCAGGCAGATGTCAAAATAGCCGCTCGAGACCTGCTCCTCGAGTGGGATGCGATCGTGACGCAGCATGATGTTGCGCATGGAGAGGTCGCGGTGGACAAAGGGCGTGTCGAGCGATTGCGTGGACAAGATGATCTTGAGCACGCTCAGACCCAGCGCGGCGACGATATCACCGGGGCAGGTTTCAGCGCCATCACTCAGAGCTGGCCGTGCATCAAGAAGCGAGACGCCGTCAACCCACTCCATGAGCAGCGCCGGAGTTCCGTCTGCCGTGTAGCCAAAACCATAGACATCGGGAAAACCCCTTAGATTGGATACGACGGAGAGCGTGCGGTACTCCTCTTCCAAAGTTTCTCGGTTGAGCTGTTCTTGCTCGGGCTGGGCATCGGGACGCGGCATCTTAAGCGCGAGCTCAAAAGCGCGATCGCCGCTCTGGACGCGGCGGACATAAGCGTTGCCGCCAAAGCCGCCCTTTTGCGGCGGAACGAGAAGCGTGCAGAAGCGACGCCGTGCCGCGGCCTGCTCACGCTCGGAGAGCAGTGCTGGCGTATGAAACTTGACGAGTCGAACTTCTTCGTAAGAACCGGTCATGGCGCGCTTTCATCCTTTCTTCCATTAGCAGGATATGCGCTTGCCGCCGCCTTCTGTTGCGCAACATCGACAAATCTGCCGCTCGCCAATGTTGCGCAACAGAATCGAGCAAGACGGCGGTAGAAAGATGTAGGAAAGACGCAAGGACCAAGCTGGTCAAAAACGGAGGGATAGCAAGTATGAGCGCCGTGGTTGGGATGTTTACATCTGTTGGCCCTGCGGCAAGTAGCGCCGCATCTACTGGGACAAGCTTGGGTGCTGCCGGCTCTGTTGGTATGGTCCTTTTGGCTCCTACCGCAATTGTTACGGGTGCGTTGGCTGCCCGTGAGACGGCGGAAAAAAATGCAAGTTATGCTGCCAAAGAGGAATTCAATGAGACTCTCGCGGACCTTAGGAAACGGATCGATGAGATAGCTTCCGGGCTGGATGAATCAACACGGGCAATGTTGGATGAGTTGATCACCAATTGTTCTCGCTCCTTTTATGCCGAACATGAAGAAAACACGATGAGTCTTGGTAGGGATACAAGGGTGAGGATGGAGAAGGCGTTGGCTCATTTGCTTTCAACGCTTCACGTCCTGTTTCCACAAATGACTTTTGACGCTCATCTGAAGCAGAGGATGGAGATGAGCAAAAGTCAGATTGATGCTGCTTTGACCGTTGAAAAGCTGAGAGCAGAAGGTCTTGCTAGGGCGATTGATTTTGATGTAACGCCTGATAATCCTATAGATCTGAAGAGGGCATTGCTTCAGATAACCGCGGCGGCGGAGTCTTCTTCGGGCGTTGAAACGTTTGAGGGGGCGGCGCAATCATTTGACGCGTGGTCGGAAGTCGCCATCTCTTTGATGCAGGATGAAGCCTTGGATATGGCGCTGCGTAATCGAATAAGCGCGAAATTCGAATCGATCCGCGCCGCCTATGATGCGCTTGATTCCGATTCAACTGTTGAGGAGCTGCTTGCTATTAATAAGAGCATCAAGGATTTCGATCATGTCATGAAGCGCGCCCAGTATGAGTCTGCCGAGAAGCATGAGCAGTACACGCAGTACCAGATTCGAGTAGAGCTACTCAACGATCGATACCATCGCCCGACTGTTCTTAAGCACATTTATAAAATCGATAATATCTACGAAGAAATCGAAATCGCCGATGCCGAGCTTGATAAGGCCGTAAAAGACGAGTATATCGAGCGTGCAATTAATGATGCTATGGCGGAACGTGGCGTCAATGTGGTCCGTTATGCCGTTATGGATGGCTCGGGCAAACCCTGGCGTCTTATGTTTGACACAAACGAACACAAAGCGGTCGCCGTCCTTAAGGGTAGCAGCGAACAGCAGGTCATCATGCGTGTCGTAGAGGCTGACCCAGCTGAGTTTTCTGAAGACCCGAATAATCCCACGATTATCAAAGACATGAAGATCCAGGATCAGTCAACCGTCGATAAGGCCGTTCAGGACCAAGTGGAGTTTTGTGACTTCTATAAGCAGTTCAGTGAAGACCTTAAGAAGCGCGGCGTCTTTGCGGACACCTCGGCTGGTTTTGTGCGGCCGCCAAGTCCGGATGCTGCAGTCGAGATTCACCCGCACGATTACGTGCCGCCCACACCTTCCGCAGATGCGGAACGTCGTCTGCGTAATCGCCGTCAAGCAAGTCAACTCAAGCAGAGGGAAATGAGGTAAACCATGACATGGGAATGCCCTATCTGTGGTCTTATGAACGATGATGCCCGCGATATGTGCGAGGACTGTGGGACGCCGCGTCCCGCTGGTGCGGCCCCCGCGCCTTCGGCCCCTGCGCCCGCGGTCTCGGCACCCGAGGCGCCAGTCGCCTCTGCGTCCGGCTTTGCCGCCGCGGTCGCTGAGCGTCCGGCTCCCGCCGTCTACCCTGCAACATCATCGATGGACAGTGCTTCGCGGCCTCAGCGTCCCGCACCCCAGCAGGCACATCAGGCTGCTCCTGCTCCCACGCCGCAGCCTACCCCCATGCCCGTTCCGCAACCCATGGCGAATGCTGCAGCTACTCCCGCGGCTCCCGCGCTTACGCTTGCCGATCCAGTAATGGGTGAGCAGCTTCGTCTCACGGACGCTGCCGTGCTTGGACGCAACGCGTTTCCTTCTGTGGCTTCGAACTTTGCCATGTCCCGGCAGCATGCCAGCGTTCGTTTTGAGCGGGGCACATGGATGGTTGCCGATGAGGGGTCCAATAACGGAACGGCTCTTATGCGTGGCGGCCAGATCCTCAACTTGGTTCCCGGCGTGGCCCAGCCGATTCATACCGGCGATACGCTACTCATTCCGGCTGCGTCTGGCGAGTTTGCCCAATTGCGTCTGACGGTTACTGTGGAGGAGCCGCCTGCGGCGCAACCCGTGCAGACCCAGGCTTGGTCTGCGCCTCAGCCCGCGTCTGCTGCGGCACCGGTTGTTTCTGCTGCTGGTGAGTCTGCGGGTGTCGAGGGCTGGTTTGTCGAGTGCCCCGAGTGCGGTCGTTTGCATCTCGTTGCTGATGAGCGCGCAAAGGTTGGGGATGGCTGTGAGGAATGCGGTTGCTCGCTTGCACGTACCTCGGCCGTGTACCGTACACTCGATCCGGGCGAGGATTACGCCGATGTTCGTTAGCCATGTGCTTGCCCCCGTCGTCTCGCTGGGTCCGGGAGAACGTATTGTTGTCTGGACCGCTGGTTGTTCAAAGCGTTGTGCCGGATGTATTTCGCCCCAATGGCGCAGCCAGTCGCCCGATCAAGATGTCGATGTTGATGAGCTTGCGCAGATGTTGCTCGATACCGCGCGCGAGCACGGCGTACATCGGCTGACGGTTTCGGGTGGAGACCCGCTCGAGCAGGCATCAGAGCTCGTGAAGCTGCTGGCAACGATCCGTTGCGCTTACGATGACATTCTCGTTTACACAGGATTTACGCTCGAAGAGCTGCCGCAGGTGATCGGTGCGGATACGTGGGAGACACTCAAGCCCCTCATCGATGTGCTGATTGACGGTCCGTACATAGACGAGCTTAACGTGCCCGACTGCGCGCTGCGCGGTTCGACTAACCAGCGCGTAATCTACCTGAGCGACCGCCCGCACGATGACTACGACCAGTATCTTCAACAGCCTCGTCAGCTTCAAAACTATGTCCAGGACGGCACGATTATCACCGTTGGTATTGCCGACCGCTACCACCATGAATTTTCTGCCAAGGAGGTATAACACATGGCAACTGATTTCGAGCGCCAATCCTGGCAGCGCGAGATGCTCAACTTTAAAGGGGTGAAGAGCCTCTTTATCCTTGAGGGCAACGTGAATGACAAGTATCCCGATGTGGTTGACGGCGGCCTTCAGTTCTCGGAGCTCGCCGAGGTCGTGCGCGGCCTTTTTGAAGACGCTAATGGCTCAGTTGAGTACAACGTGGCATATTTCGATCCCATCCAGCTGTTTTCGAGCAGCATGGGCAACGTCGATTGCAAGCGCCTGGTGTCGCTGGCGCACGACGAGGCTTCCAAGAGCGACGACCGCATGATGGAGGCGAACGCCTGTATCGCCGATGGCCGCCAAGCATATGCCACCGAGCAGTCGAGCCTGCCATCATACGGCGAGGTTATCCGCTCAATGTTGCGCCTTAAATACAACGACAATCCCGATGGCGGCACCGAGGCCAAGCCGCTTTGCGTGATCGTCAACATGGCGTCGCGTCTGCTTGCCTCCTCGACCGGTCTTATGCCCGACGAGACGCAGTTTTTCCTTAATCTGTACCTTGGTGCTAGCAAAGCACGCCTTATTAACCGCACGGCTGTCAACACGCTCATTCTGGTAACGGATAACGTGCGCAACCTGCCCGTGTGGTTTATCGAGGAGAACCCCTTCTTGCGCACCATCACGCTGCCGCATCCCGACCGCGACATGCGCGAAGCCTATATTCAGAGCAAGTTTGGCTTTGGTGAGGCGCTGTCCGATTCCGATGACCGCGCGGTGCGTCGCTTTATCGATACCACCGACGGCATGAGCGTGAAGGAGCTCGAGGGCCTGCAGCGCATGTATCAGCGCGATATGCAAAACCCCGATGCTTCCATCGAGGCCATCCTTCCCAAGCTCGTCGACGTGTATAAGTACGGTTTTCGCGAGAACAAATGGCAGCAGATGTTCGAGAAGCTCGAAGAGGATCCCGAGGCAAAGATCAAACGCCGCGTGAAGGGCCAGGACGAAGCCGTTGAGAAGGCCGTCACCGTGCTCAAGCGCTCCGTTATGGGCCTTTCGGGCGCCACCCATTCGTCTGGTTCCAAGCCCAAAGGCGTCCTGTTTTTGAGCGGTCCCACCGGTACCGGTAAGACCGAGATCGTTAAGGCCATTACGGAGCTCCTCTTTGGCGACGAGCGCAGCATGCTGCGTTTTGATATGTCAGAGTACGGTGCCGAAAACTCCGACCAAAAGCTCTTTGGTGCTCCTCCGGGATACGTGGGCTATGCCGAGGGCGGTCAGCTGACCAATGCGGTCAAGGCCAATCCGTTCTCGGTAGTTCTTTTCGACGAGATCGAGAAGGCCGCGCCCAGCATTATGGACAAGTTCCTGCAGATCCTCGAAGATGGCCGCCTGACCGATGGCCAGGTTAATACCGTGTACTTCTCTGAGACGGTCATCTTCTTTACGAGCAACATCGGCTTTTCCAAAATTGAGATCGATGCCCAGGGCAACGAAGTGCGTAATACCATCGCGCCCAACACGCCCTATAACGAGATTTGCGAGCGCGTGCGCACCGAGATGGATCGCGAGTTTAAGCCCGAGTTCTTGGGCCGTATCGGCGACAACGTGGTGATCTTCAACTTTATCGACGATGCCGTGGCACTTCAGATCCTTAATTCCAAGATCGATGCCGTTAACCGCAACGTGCATAAGGCACAGCCCGATATTACGGTTGAGGCGACCGACGCTGCCCGCGAGCTGCTGCACTCCATTGCCATGACGGATGCTGTCAAGGCTAAGGGCGGCCGCGGCATTGGCAACTTGGTGGAGAGCGGCTACCTTAACGGGCTTTCCGATTTTCTGTTTGAACACCGCGCCGAGTGGCGCGGCCGTCCCGGCATGGTGGCACGCGCCGTGCCGCAGGGCGAGGGCGATGATGCGCACATCGCATTTGAGCTCGTGCCCGGATCGATGGGAGGCGATTGGCGATGACGAAGTTTATCGCTGCAGCAAAAACTCAAGCGGGAACCAATCACCCCGTCAACGAGGACCGTTTGCTTCTTGACGGTAATGTCCTTTGCTATGGCCTAGCGGGCGATTGCGAGCGCGAGATGGGCTGCATGGCAGTCTTTGACGGTGTGAGCGAAGGCGGGCACGGAGCGGCCGCCTCGACGCTCGCTGCTCAGGCGTTTGCACAGGCCGTGCGCGTCTTTGATGCCGATACCGTCAACGCGTTACAGGATCGCCTACGCATGGCGGGCGAGCGAGCCGAGAACGATGTTGAGACGTATGCGGCTCGCTATGGACTGCCTGTTGCCGCATCCACGGTTGCTGGCCTCGTGGTTGCTCCTGACGGGCACGGTGCTGTTTTTAATGCCGGCGATTCTCGCGTGTACCGACTGCGTGGCGGTGTGCTTGCCGTGCTTAGCTGTGACCACACGCCTGAGCGGCGCGTGGGCGGCGTTGGCGCTGAATACAGAGACGACGCCGTTTCGCATTGTATTGAGCTCGCGATCGGACTCAATCAGGGCGGTCGCAATCTTGAGGTCAAGACGACCGTGATGCTTCCGGGCGATCGCTATCTGATCTGTTCCGATGGTATCGATGGGCAGATTGCGCGGGAACGTTTGCAGCAGATGCTTGCGAGCGATTCGACATGTGCACAGTTGTGCGAAGAGCTATATGCCGAGGCTCGGGTGAACGGCTCGACGGACGATGCAACGCTGATTGTAATTGAAGTGGGGGAGTAGCCATGTCTGATGAGACGATTACGGTACACCGAGATGGTGGCAATGGCAATGATGAGACCGTAACGGTGCGCCGCGGGAATGCGCCCGTAGGGGGAGAGACGGTTACCGTGAACCGTGGCGACCAGGCTTCTGCGCCTGGAGAGACCGTGACGGTACGTCGAGCTGACGCTCCGGCATCTGGTGAAACGGTCACCGTCCGCCGCGACGACGCGCCATCGACAAACGAAACCGTAACGGTGCATCGCCCGATGACCGAATCGAATGGTGAAACAGTAACGGTTGCGGGGCCGTCTGTTGGTGCTTCCGCTGACGGCAAGACCGTTACTGTTTCACGCCCTGGTACTTCTGCGGCAGGCGAAACTGTCACGGTGCCGCGCGCTGCGAGCGCCGACGGCCAGACGGTAACTGTCTCGCGCGGCGCCACGGCCAGTCCCAACGGTGAAACGGTGACCGTTTCTCGTGGGGGCGCACATGCCGCCGCTGCATCTGCCTCGCCTTTTGTTGCAGAGGATGCGACGGTTGTCTCGAATGACGGGCAGCAGTTTATTATTCATTTGGGACAGGTCATTGGCCATGGCGGTCAATCTACCATTGTTGCCGCCGAGCGGGTGAGCGATGGTTTGGCATGTGTTGCCAAGGTCTTTAAGCCTCTTGTGGGCGCCGAGCGTTCGGCATATCAAAAGGTGGTAAGCGCCGTAATGGGGCTTAATGGCCGCCCCGTGTCTCAAACGCATCTGCTGCCCATCTTTGCCTATCTGCACCAGGGCCTGAGCGCGACCGAAGTGGGGGCTGCGGCTCCTCAGCTGTGGGATGTTTCCATTACGCCGCTGGCCACATGCCTTTTTGATCGTCCCCGTAGCAAGAATATGGTTAAGAGCCGCGTGATTCCCGAGCTCAGCCAGGCAATTGAGCTGCTCCATACCGAGCTTGGTATTGTCCATCGTGACATTAAGCCGCAGAACGTCTACCTGTACGACAAACAGATCGTGCTCGGAGATTATGGCTCCGCCCGCTCGCTTGCCGGATTTGACAGCCGACTGACGAACACCATGACGCGCTCCGACGGCTACACGCCCGGTCGTGGCGGCATGGTCGACCCTCGTAACGACTGGTATTCGTTTGGCTATACAATCTGGACGCTCTACGAAAACAATGTCCACCCGCTGCAGGAGTTCATAGACGACAATACGCTTTCCGATCGCCAAGAGACGGGTGAGCCTGCGGACTTTAACCATCCAGATGATGCAACCCTGGGAAACCTCCTCAAGGGCCTGACGTTTGAGCTTTCGGGCGAGCGTTTTGGCTATGAAGAGGTTAAAGACTGGATGGCCGACCCAGATAATTTTTATCGTAAGCTTCCCACCATGGACGCCGGCAGTGCTCGCAAGCCTTACGAGTTTGCGGGCAAGCAGTATAGCGATCCGGTGTTGCTCGCTCGAGCGCTGTCCTCCAATTGGGACGAGGCTAAACTTCGCATGAGCCAACAGCAGCTCGAAAACCTGATGGGCGACTGGGGTGAAAATGACCTGCAGACCAGGATTCACCAGTTAGTCGAAGAGGATATCCAGACAGCGTCCAATCCCGACCTGGCGCTCGCTTGCGTAATCTATGAGATGTCCAACGGCAAGATTATGTCGTGGCGCGGTGAGGATGTCTCGCTGACTAATGCACCCGATGCTTTGCCGGCGCGTATTGCATCGATGGCTGTGGATACAATTGATCGCTATGCTCGGCAGTCAGGCCTTGATGGCACAAATTCATCTGGCGTGTTGCCCTCTGGATTCCTCTCGCTCGTCTTATCTCGAGAAGCAAACGCCGACAGTCAAAGGGTTCGTTTGGCTTCTGATATTCACAGTCTTGAGCTTCTTGCTCGTCAATCGGACGATCCGCATTTTGCGGCCTGCCTATTTAAGGGCTTGTTGACGTCCGGTGAAAACAAGCATGCTATGGCCCAGGGTGCGCTTAAGTCGGTATTGCGGCAACCCTCTGCATTCTTTGGCGTCTGTTCGTCTTCTCGATCGCTCGATGAGTTTTTGCTCTATTTTGCCGGCGATGTTGATATGTCGGCAATCATCGCTGCTCGCGATGGGGCAAATGCCGAGGGCGGCATAGACACCGACGTTGTCCTTGTCTTTATGGATAAGGTCGCCGACGATAAGGCCGCCGTGCGCTCGTTTTATCGAAAGTATGGAAACTATGCTGCCTGGATTTGGCTTTCTGGCCATACCGACTTATATGAAACGATGCAGGGTTCGACAGGTGAAGCTGCAGTTATCGCGCTTCGTGGACTTAATCCGGCAATGGATGCGCCCGTCTCGACACTTGTTAAGTTGGGCAGCAACGCTCGTCTTGAGGGCATTAAGCTTCGAGGCGACATGGAATCTACGCCAGTTCCATATATTCTGGGCTGGGAACTTGATGGACGTTTTGGAACTCGCCCCATCGCGCTGGGGTCACTGTTCTGTGCTCAGGTAAAGGATGATGTCGTGCCGCGTGGGTACGTTTCTGACCTCTTGACCTCTTGTGAGGATCATGGCGTGCTCGACATCCTTGAGATTAGGCTTTTGGCGGATGTCGAGAGTCTGCCGTCCGCGGCATATTCACAATATTTGGATGACGCTCGCGGAGTTGCCGATGGAAAGCTGAAGGCCGCTATCGAAACGGACACGCGTGAATACGGTGTCATCAAGGGCATCGCTGACAGCGATGCTCAGATTGCTGCTGTAAAGAAGGAGCAGCGGAACGTTCTCATTACTACCATTGCCGTTGCGCTTCTCTATCTCCTTATTATTAAATGCGCCCGTGGCGCATTCGGTCAGCTTATCGTTTCACTTGGAACGTTTGGCCCTCTCGTTGTCGTTTTCTTGGTGCTGGCATTTTTGGGCTCTTTCGGCTTCCTTGCGCTCAATGTGCTCCGTTCTTTTTCTGCTGTTGATCGTGTCTCGGGTCTCGAAGATGCTCTGGATTCAAACGCTGCTGCCTTAGAGAGCTATTTGGTCAAGTTGGTCGATTTCGACGGACGCAATGACAAAATTACTGAAATTTTGTCAGTTCAGTCGGGAGACGCCGCATTGACCGATGCGCGTAAGCCGCTGTTCTCGACAGGGCGTCATTCTGTGTCGTTTTATACCGATCCCGAAGTCATGGATCGATTCGGACGTCTTGCTGGCAGATTGGTGCTCATCACGGCACTCATCGTTAGTGCGTTTGGCTTTATGGGGTCGATGTATGTCGATGGCGATGTGTATGCGAGAGTTGAAGTTTTAATTGCGGTTTGCTTCGGCTTGATGATCGTATTGATCATGTTTGGCGAGGATGCACATCCTGGTAGCGCTCAAGCGCTGCGTTCGTGGCTTTACATGTGGATACCTCCGATACTCATTGAGTTTTTGCTTTCTGGGGTTGTCTCGTTTGCCAACTTCCTGAGCCTTTTCGGTTTCATTTTCCTCTTGCTTGCTTTTGTAATTAGCGTCATTGCATTCGTGTTTTTCCGTGGTTTGGAAAAATGGGATGATCTCCAATCGCGGAAAAAGCAGTCGCCGATTGTCCAGCCGATTGCTGCTCAGCAGAACACTGCTAAACAAGACAACATTCCGCAGAATGGCGTTCAGAATTCCAGCACTGGAATGAAGACGAATTACAAGGCGCCTGTTAGTCATGTTTACGCTTCTGGCAGTGCTGCGTCTGCCGGCCGTACGGGCAATGCTTCTGCTGCGAAAAAGGAAACAGCGAATACTAAGAAGTCCAGTTCTGGAGTGAAAGGCAAAAAGGAGCCGAACGCTTCTGGATACGGCGTCTATGATGGGATGCCTTGCCGTATCGACATCTATGCTAACTACATCAAGATTACTCATACCTCGATGTATTCTGGAAGGCGCGATTTAGATAAATATAAATCCGTAGTTAAATCGGGTAAAACATCTGACTTGGACAAGGCGTTTAATAGGCCTTATGCTGTAAATACGATCAATATTCCAGCAAACGCGCTCACTAATTGGCTTCGCATGCCTGGCATCACCAATAGCCCCGAATTTACGTTCGACCGAAAAGATCGCAATCTGCACACTCGCGTGCAACATACGATTCAGGTTTTTTCGCCGGGTTTCGATGAGGTACTCGAAGATTTTGCAGACTCTCATTTCCATTACTGATGAGGACAGAGGGTAATACTCATGTGTCCGTCGGGGAAGACTCCGATTGGCGAGACGACAGTTTGGATGATCAATGCCAACGTTAAACTTTGGAAATATGTTTGGAAGCTCCGGTAACGATAGGAATCGTAACGGGGACTCTCAACAACAGGGCTCCAATGCTCAGCGAGCAGGTGGGCAACTTCACGATGTTGAGCGGCTGGTTATGGGAGGCCGCGAGGCTATTGCCAATAGTGCCGAGGCGCAGCGCCAACGACGCCGCCTTGCCGAGAGCATGGCTAGGAAAGATGCGGTGTACGGAACCGTCATCGACCAAGGATACGGAACGTACGATGGAAGGCCTTGTTCGATTAGATTGTACGAAAACCGCATCGAGATTGTTGCAAAACGCGAAGGTTCGACGCTGGACAATCATCCGGTGGTCAAGTCGCTTGTTCCTGGCCTTGGCAAAAGCAAGGCTGTTGCGGGAAGGATTCTTGCTCCGGGAAATTCAAACCCGCCAATCGTCATCCCTGCCAATGCCATGACGGGTTTTCAGCAAGTGGCATGGGGGATGTTCCCGACGTTTGTATTCATGCGAAGGGATCCCGTGACGAGGAAGCGAGAAACCCACACGATTAAAGCTATGACTAGAGAGCTTGGCTATTCGTTAGAGCGTTTTGGCGCTATGCATTACCACTTCTGATGATTTGTGAGGATATAGACAATGGGCATGGGGGAACGAGATTCTGAGGGCCTGTCGGCGCAGGAGCGACTCGAACAACTTCGCGCTCAGCGGATGGCACCGAAAGATACCGGGGTACATATTGAATCGGACGCAGCAAATGGACGTCTGGACATCAACTGGAATAGTGCCGGTGCACCAAAGCACCATGTGAGCATTAATTTATCGCGCATTGTAGATGCTATTCCGACCGTCATTCGTTTTCTTCCGGTGCGTATTTTTACGGTGTGGGGTCTTTGCTCGGTCTGGTACCGTCTGTTCCTAAATACAGGTGGAGACGATATTTTGCATACGGGTCTCCCTGCTCCTGGATATAGCGCTTTTAACCCATTCGCTCAAGCAGTCGTTATTTTCGGTGGCCTAATTGTCGTTTCGATTGAGTTATTAATTGGACCGCTGAGTCTGATTATCAAACAGCTGATCATTGGTCTTTTCTATTTGCTACGCGGTTCAGCTGCTACAAGGCGCGCATTATCGGATGCGCATGCTCAATTTAACTTTGGTCAGTTTATCGCTGACACGCGCGAAGGCTATCACAATGGCTATTCACTATTGGGGTCGGCGTTGCGCGCAAAACGTGGTGCGCGCAACGGCTCATCTTCTCTTGATTACGGCGAGGGTGCCTTGACGGGCGTAGATCCATATTCATATCAATATGATGATGGAATTGGTGATCGTCCGTCCGTCTTGGAACTGACTGATGAAGAGGCCGATCGCTTGTGGGACCTGTACTACCCGGCCTACGGCGCCGAGGGCCCCATGTCCAACCTGCACGAGGCGCTCGCCTCGGGCGACCCGCAGGACTACACGACCCTGATGAGCCTCGCCCTCAACGTGGCGGAGTGGTGCGAGCAAAACGGCACGCCCGACACGCACGGCTGGTTCGACGACCCCGCCTACCCGGGCGACTACGTCGATGCCGGCACGTTCTACCTCATGGCGTACTCGTTCTGGGAGCAGGCGGCCGAGGTGCGGCGCGTGGGGCCGATCGAACCGCTCGCGGACGACATGAGCCGCTTCATCCTGCGCCACCTGAGCGACTGGTCGCGCGAGAACGCCCACGCCTACCGCTGGCGCGGTGACTGGCGCGACGCTGACTACTTCGACAAGGACCGCCTGTAGGCGGCGGAGGGGGAAACACGGATGGCAATTAATCAGAACGGGTCTGACCGCGGGGGCGCCGGATCCAACGGATCGGATATCAACGATATCGTGAACCGCTTGGGCGGTCCGCGCGTAGTGATCGTTCTTGCCGTGGTGATAGTCATCGCGATTGTGGCGGTCACGTCCATCACAAGCGGTATCTCCGAAACCAATCGGCAGACCGAGCAGCGCGCCGAGGCCAAACAACAGCAAGAAGACGAGGCGGCGCGCGCTCAGCGTAAAAAGGAAAAAGAAGAGCGCCACCAGGAAGAAGCGAAAAAGGCCACAGTGCTCACGCTCGATGAGATTACGGACGAGGCACTGCGCTCGGACTTAGCGCTCGATGCAGATGAGGACGGCAATATTTCGCAAGAGACTGCGGATGAAGCTAGCTCAATCGACGTCGAGTCGTTTGACTCGCTTCCGCTGTTGGCCAACTTCCACAACATCACGACGTTTGGCATCGGCGACTACGACAGCGAAAGCTACGACATAAGCTCCATTAGCAATATCACTCATCTGTCCATTGGCGACTGCTCGGTGCCTCAGGTTGATCTCACACGTTTTCCTCAGCTACAGCGCGTTACCATAAACAGGCTCGAGAGCCCCGTCGATACCTTGAATGCCAAAAACATGTCCTCGTTGACGAACGTCCAGATCGAAGGCCTTGATGGCAGTATTGGGACGCTTGACCTGTCGGGTGATGTGAACCTCAAGGTCCTGAAGATCGGTTGCAGAGTCGATACACTCAATCTGTGCGGGGCAGGCAGGGAAGATGCCTTCCATTTCACTTTTACACCCAATTGCGTTGGCAAGATCTTGTACGACAGCGACACGAGCAGCAGCCTGGTCGAGTATTTGCAAAAAATGAGCAGTGACTACGGCTACACCATGGAGCAGCAGTAGCGATGCGCTCAAGTGAGGAGAAGCGATATGGCGAATTTTAAGCCCGACATGTCTTGGCGGGATAACGAACGGGTTCAGCGTGTGACCGAGCAGCCTTCGGGCGGGGCTAATGAGCCGGCTGCCGAGACGCCGGATGTGCGGGTGAATATGCGTCCGAACGGGCAGGCAACCGAAAAGTCTGCTGGGCAGGCGCAGCAGATGCCGGGGCGTTCGACAAGTCGGATCCCTCGCCCTGCCGGGCAGCCGAATGGACAGGCGGCTGAACGTGCAAATGAAGCCGTCTCTCGCTTGGGCGGCGTTCGCGCCCTGGTAGTGCTTGCGGCGGTTGTGGTCATAGGCGCGGTTGCTGCCTTTGCCGTGATTGGCGGCGTCGGTGATGTGCAGGGCGGCGGGGGAGCCTCGTCGAGCGCCTCTAAAGAGGCGAGCTCAACTGACACCTCTGGCTCCGAGACCAAGAAAGAAAAAGGTCTCGTCGATGTTGATGCGATCATGGATGATACGCTGCACGGGCTGCTTGCCGACTACGATAACGATGACGATGGCCAGCTGACCGCCAAGGAGACCCAGCGCATCACGGAGCTGGTCGTGAGTGACGAGGTGACGGATTTCACGCCCATTAGCAAGCTGGACAAGCTCGATACGCTCGGCATCAATACCCTAAGCGCCAAGAGTGCAGACTTTAGCGAGCTCGAGGCACTCGAGGTGCTCAAGTTTGGTGACATGACGACCCAGGACCTCGACCTGAGCGTCTGTCCCAAGCTTAATGCCTTTAAGATCGAGGGCCTTAAGGGTGCTGTCAATTCCATCAACGCCTCGGGTCTTAAGAACCTGATGTTCTTTACCGTTGACCAGGGCCTTCAGGGTGACGTCGAGAAGATTGATCTTTCGAACGATGACATTCTTGGCGCACTCGAGATTACCTGCAACGTCGGTGAGCTCAACCTGTCGGGTTGCAGCCACTCGTTCCCCAAGCTCAACATTGCCGCTGATCACATCGACAAGATCGTGGTCGACAGCAACACCAACGCGGACTTGGTGGCTACCCTGCGCGATCTTTGCGCCCAGAAGGGCTGGACGCTGGAGGAGCGGTAGGGTCTCTTGAAGCGGCAGAGTAACTTTTGCTGCAAGGCCATAAACGAACAAAAAGAAGCGGGGCTCGGTTATTTCCGAGCCCCGCTTCTTTTTGTTCATTATTACTGGATGGTTTTCTTTCCAGCCCATTTTTCTCTTACGACTGTTTTCCCTTCCTGTATTCCTCCTCAAGATCGTTGATGGTTTTATTTTCATCGGTCGTCCACATAGTTTTACCGTTGGAGCTTCGGCCTGCTACGAATCCCGCTGCCGCCGAGGGACTCGAAAACGCAATGTCATCGGTGAGCACGTAATCCTCTATGAGGTCTGCATGCGCGTTGCGTTGCTTGATGACGGAGACCGGGCAGCTTACCGTAAGATCCCTGGCAATCTTCGTGCCTTTTTCGACGATAAAAACGCCATCAGACACATGAGCGGTCCCTTCGGAGTTCTTTGTCGAGAGATGAAACACATGGCCGGAAAGTGCGGCGGCAAGCTCGTCGTCTAATGTCTTGACCGTCTTCGCTTCCGCAATCGTAGAATCCTCTTCCTCAACCATTTGTTTGCTCTTAATGATTGAATCTGCAACGATGAAAATCTTGTTAGCAAGCCAGCGAACGATACAGTCTTTCACGAAATCGTAATCAGACCCCTGCGCATCGTCCTTAAGAAGCTCAATGAACTTAGGGAGGACCGCCTCCAGGCCATTGAGCTCTTTGATTGCCTCCCAAGTGCTATGGGCGTTTTTTGCTGAGTTCTTATCTTTTGAGGGATTATCGGAGACGCTTTTGTCGCCGCTTTCCTTATCGCGGATTCCTCGGGTCTGTTCTTTAGCGAGTGACTCGTCATGATCGTTTTTGTCGTCATGGCTGTCCGAGCTAGTTTGACTGGATTTTTCTTTTGCAGTGGGTTCTCCGTCGGGGCTTTCACCATATTTCTTTTTTAGATTCGCTTCAATTTTATCTTGGCTTGTCCAAAAAACGGGAATGCACCGGCGAGGCCTATCGTCCTTGTCAGTTTTTTCATCATTTTCTCCTTCAGCGTTTTCAAGGAAATGATTGTATTCGTGACAGCAGTTCTTGCTTTCGATATAGCCAGGCGTTATGAAAGCAAGCAGGATGTCCGAGCCTTCGAGAGCTTCATTCATCTTCTGTTCCCAGCGCTGCCCGTAATCGATGGAGACGATATCGGTGAACTTGTCAATTCGATAGTCGGTCAAAGCAAGCATATCTTTGCTTGTGTTGAGCATATCTAGGGTTCTGTCAACGATATCGAGCATGTGGTTGAATGTGTTGTCCGCACGTCGGTAGCTTACGAATATCCGCAGAAGGGTGTGGCCCTCGCTATCTTGCTTTAAATTTGCGGCGGATGGCTTTCCCATGTTGCAATCCTCTCGATTGAAATCGTTATTTATCCATGTCCTTCTTGGGCTTGACAACATTTCCCTTGGCGATGCGGGCTGAGAGGGCGACGATGATTCGGTCGTAGGCGTAGACGTCTTTTCCTAGCAGGAACCCGCGGGCGCCGAGTACGTCGTTGTCGGGTGTCATGTAGGCGTGACGCATGAGGATGTCGGACTTGCGAACGCCTTCGGTCCCACTCTTGTTGGGCTTGCCGCTCAGGAACGCATCGACGGCTGCTGCACGCATGCGCTGCTCGCGTTCCTGTTCGACGGTGCCGTGTCCCAGTTCGGTCATGCCCGTTGCCTGGCAATAGGCAAGCCAACGATCGTGCTCCATGTCACCTAAACGACAGATAAGGGCGAATTCCTCGCGGTTCTTCTGCTCGCTGGCATCGAACTCGGCTTTGGTAGCTGCGTCGGGAACGACGGAGCTTAATATCGCATTGGCAATGTTGTCGTTATTCGAAGCCGGCTTGACCTTGCCCTGCAGCTTCTCCCTCCAAGCATGCTCGAAGGATCCCTGCTCCACGTCGGCGTCGCTAAAGCCAAGCGCCCAGAAGCGGTAGGGGATATGTGCTGCCGAAGCTCGGCTGCTGCTCTTGTTGGATTCTTTGCCGTTGTAACTATTAACCGCCTTCTCAACGGCGAGCGTTGCGTCAAAATCATTCTTAATAGAGCCATTAAAGCAAAGGTCGTATGACGCATTAAGCTGCACGGCCAGGCGCTCGCGCTCGTCATTGATGATGTTGCTGTAGGTGTAGAACGCCTTGCGGGCACCAAACGGATGCATGATATTGGCGGCGTCTTTGCCAGTCGCCTGAGTCTTATCGAGGCTTTTAAGGGCGCCTAGGATTTCTTCGCTCTCGATATGGGGACAGATGACGGGTTGCTGTTTAGTGTAGTCCGGTGAGCCCTGGTCGATAAAGCGATTGAAGATCTGACGTTGGAGCATGAGCGAATAGGAGAGGTTTTGTCCACAATCTCCCATGGTTACGAAAGCGTAAAGACGAGCGTCATCGGTAATTAGCGCGCTGTCGGCCTTGGACGATACGCACTTGTTTTGAGCGTCGTAGTGCAGCGTAGTGACGGTCCCGCCCGCAATAAGGCGATTGGTTGTAACTGAGGGCGCCTCAGCTTCTACAAAGCGAATTGTCGGCATGCCGTTGCAGCTTTCGCCAAACATCTCGGGGTAGCGGGCTGCTTCGCGTTCTAGTATTGTTCGGGCGTTGGGGTCGACAACAACAATGTTCAGACGAACGCCCGGCATGCGGCCCATCCAGAAGGAAGTGCGTGTTGCCTGCATGCCGAAATCTCCTGCGCCGAAAACGAGAACGGTGAGATTCTGAGGCCTGGGATTCGGGTTGACGGAGATATCGATGGGCTCGAGCACGCTGTAGAGCGGAGCTTCTTCAAGTACATCGTATATTTCGTCTTGTACGCGTGAGAGCAAGTGAAGACAAGTCGGCTCTTTGTCGGCTTTGATGGCATCGAAGATCTGGGCATCATCGGGGTTCTTGTGGGTGCAATGGAGCGTAATCTTGGGCGCGCGGCCGGCCTGAGGATTCTTGTGCGTCGCTTCGAGCATGTCGATCGTTGCGCTGACATTGTGTTCGGTTTCTTCGCTCGTTGCGACGACGTCAACTGCGAGCAGATGCTTAACTGCATCGCGCAGCGATGTAATCGTTGTGAGCACATCGGCTGCTTCGGAGTCGGTGAACACATAACGCACATAGCCCTGGCACAGATTGCGCAGTACGCGCTGACGCTCGCTGTCCTCGTCGCTGCCTAGACAAAAGATGAGGGCGATGTCGCCGTTGCCATTCGCGTTATTGAGCGTTCCGTCCTTGATGTTGTTAACGATATCACGCGCGAGCAACTCGGTGTTGGCGTCGACGCTCTCAAAGATAATTGCATGGTCGGCATACTTGAGATGACGCTTGATAACGCTGCCCGAGAGACGCGTGGCAACAGCGTTGAAGGCAAACAGACCAATTTCAACGGGAAGAGCGATGATGTATGCAAGTGCGAGCAGCGAATAGAGCAGGTTGAATACCTGGCCGGCAATGCTGCCGCCAAGGGGAATAGCGCTATAGACGGTTGACGTCACATCGGTGAGGCCGGTCTGGATGGTCGTTGTCCATCCCACGGTGAAGAAGTCAGTGATGGCCCAGCTAATAAAGTTGAAGGCTCCCGGCTCCCAGCCCTCGCCAAGATCCGAGGAAAAGCATTGCGCCCAGGTAACGGGGGCGAATAGGCAAAAAGCGCCAAGAGCAAGAATTCCAAAGGCGACGATACGACGGTTGGAATTGATCTCGAAGCCAAAGAGTTTGTGCTGATAGTTGTGCCGTTCCAAGTGTATGGAATAGCAGAGCGCGACGAGAGCGACGAGGAATGCCGCGAACCAACAGATTGGAGAAATCAAAGTAGGTACCTCCTGTGAGTATAGAGATGAACGGATAACGTGAACTTGGCCTGTTGCCGCCTACGTAAGCATGCGGTCTCTCAGTTCGGCCGCCTCGTTAATCTCAACGTTGGTGCGGCCTTGGAGATCTTCGGTGCGCTTGCTGGTGAGCTTGCCGTCCTTTAGCCCGTAGGTGGTGTACTGAACGATTGCGCCGGCGGTTTCGGCTGCCTGACGTAGGGGCTCGTAGGTGTCGGTTTGTTCGCACCATGCATAGAAATCATCAACGGAGGCGTTGGGATTGCCGCTAAAGAGTCGATACCATTCGCGTCCAAAGCTGCCAAGGACCGAGAACGTCTTTTTCTCGACAAGCTTGTCGCCCTTGTATTTGTAGTCCAGCGTGAGGTCCACCAGATAGGCGGCTCCCGTTTCAAAGGCGTTCTCATTGCCCTGATGACCGATGACCTCGGCCTCCGGATAGTACTTACCAATAAACTCGGCGGCATTGCCTTCGTAATCGGCAACGATGCGCACACTCTGCACTTTGCCCCGCTTGTACGTGTAGTGCAGGATGCGCAGCAGTCGCTCCTGCCAAAACGCATAGGAAAACAGGTGGTCGACAAAGTGCGGGTTCTCAAGCCGATTGGCCTGATTCATCCAAACGGTTTGGAACAGCTGGTAGTCGGCCCGCGGCTCGCCCGTGACCTCACGGAACCACTGTACGGCGACGTCGGCGGGGATATAGAACGATAGTCGCTCCTGCGGAGTACCGCTCTTGGTCGTTTTGGCGCGCAGGTGAATCTCGACCTCGTAGCCAGAACCGTCGTCCGTTCCGCAGTTTAAAACGGGTGGCAGCATAAACTGGCAGGGGCCCTCGTCGCATACGCGCATCGGCTGGGGGCTAACAGGTTGCCCGTCAAACTCCATTTCGATGTCTATGTCGTCTTCTTCGTCCTCGTCATCATCTTCGATGCCAAGGTCGTAGCCGGTGTAGTAGTCATCCAGGTGTCGCTCGTTTACATTTCGCCCGTTTACGACGTCAAAGACGGTAACACCCGTCATGCGGTCGCAATACTTTGCGACTTCAAAGAGGTTGCAGCTCTCCTCGGGCGTAAAGTTATCCATGCGGTGCTGGAACTCGGTAGCGCATTCCTCGGGATCATAGCCGTCCATGTCGCTGTCACCGATCCAAAAGTTGGGATCACGATTGCTTTTGAAGTACCACCAGTACCAGACGGGGCAGAATACCGCATTTACGCCAAAAAAGACTTTCTGGATGATGTTGCCGTTGTCGTCGAACTTGTAATCGAGCGGCAAGTTAACAACCGGATCGTTTGATGTGTCACGCGCCATGGTGTGCTCCCTGCGATGATTTGTGTTGCGCGTGCAGGCCAGATTCGATGCATCTGACCTGCACGCGCCTGTTGCTTCGCATACTAGGCCGCCTGCGCTGCATTCTGTTGCGCAACATCGTGGACGGCGCGGTTCGACGTCCAGGGCCGATGCTGCGCAACAGATACATGGCTTGGCCGTGCCAATCGCTCTCTAGTAGCGCGCCGAGCGCTGGGCGTTGCCCGGGTTGTAGCCCGCCCAGGCGGCGATGACGTCCGACTCAACGACGCTCGTTGCAATGTTGATAAAGCTGCCGGTACGGGGCAGGTCGGTGTGGAAGTCTTCGAGCAGGTTGGGCTGGAACCTAAAGTCCTCAAAGTTGACGGTGTTGGGGTTGTAGAGCTGACAAGTACCATCCTCGGTAGAGATCGGGCCAACCATGTAAGCGGCCTTGTGCTCTACGACCTCGGTATCGTCGACGTCGATCACCTCTCCGCGATCGTGCGCGGCAGCGGCGTGCTCCATGAGCTCGAGGAATCGGTCGGCTTCGGTGCTGCAGAGTACGCAGCGCGAGAAGAGCACCGTAAGGGCATAACCCGTTTTACGCCCCAGTTTTTCTCGTAGCTCGCTAAAACGTTGCGACTGCTCCGGGGTCATGCGCGTCTTGGACGGCGCGGTCTGCTTGAGTCCGCACGTCTTAAGGAACATCGCGTTGGCCTTGCGCAGGGCGCTCATAGCAGCAGAGTCGCTCTTTGCCGCGGAGACGTCGATGCGTCCTCCCTCGGGAATCTGCTTATAGCGAGAGAAGCCCTTCTCGCCCTCGACGGGCATCCAGTACGTAATGACGTCATTTTCCACTACGCTAAAACGGCACGTAAAGGGCGCGCCGATTGCCGGTGCCTCGCCGTAGAACTTTACGCGTACGGCTTGGTCGGTGTCCGCCATCCACATCATAAAGCGATGGCTATTGTCGCCGTCATGGCTCCGGAGCTTTGCAATAAGGTAGCAAACCGAGTCGCAGCGGCGCTCGAGTGCGGCACCTCTTCCGGTGGCGATGGCGCTTATGTCTTGGGCCTTGAGCTCGATGTCGCGGTGCAGCGCGTTGAGCTCTTCGGATGTCAACAGGTCTTGGCCGAGAAGCCCCGCGACAAGCGCACCGACTTCTATGTCGGTAGTAAGGGCGGCGTCGATAACCTTGCGGTGCGCCTGGTGGCTTGCATAAGCCGGCATGGGTTTGCGGCCTGTGGCAAATCCAAATGGGTCGCGGATCTGGTCGCCGCCGCGATAGAGCGGCTCCAAAAAGAACATGTTCATGTCATTCTGCTTGCCCTGCTTTTGACCGTAGGCATCGAGGGAATTCCAGACATGCTTCTCTGCAATGGGGTTCATCCACAGGCTGATTTTCGATTTTTCTGCCGAGGAGGTCGAGGTGTTCTTTTTGGAGCTTGCGGCGGGACGCGAGGCGGGTTTCTGATATCCAGCGGGGAGAACTTGCTCAAGATCGAATTTTTTAAGCAGCCTGACGTAGACTCCGACCGATGCTTCTTCTGCCATTTCCGCCATGACCGACTGCGATGGGTCGTCGACAAAGGAAATGCGCGTTTTGCCATCATCGGAGACCGCCTGGCAATAGCCGCATCGAAGTGCAACGTAGCCTTCGTTGTCGCTGCCATGGTCAAAGTACATCTGCTCTTTGCATCCGAGTGTGCCGGGGATGAATGCGGTCGGGTTTGCCATGTCGGGGATCGTAATGGCAGCGCCGGTCGCGCGATTAAGCTCATCGAAATACTCGACGTACAGCGGAATGTTGTAGTGCTGGACGAGCGCCTCGAGAACGACGGTGTTGGGCACGGAGTGCGCCACGCGATAGCGCACGGAGTTATAGCCCCATTCGACATCGGTTGCATCATCGGGGATTCCGTGGCCTGCCATGGTCCTCAGGACCTCATCGGGTGAGTCAAACGTGCTATCGGGCGTACCGCAAATCGCCTGGAGCGAGAACCCGCTAAAGCACTTTTCGAGATCATTGCGGATATACTCGCAGCAGTCATGATTGGGAAAGACGATGCGAAACGTCATCGCACCCATGGCCTGGGACATGTAGACATTGCCCGACGCTTGGACATCGGACTCTGCCTGGGGCTTGTCATCCTCATCTTCGTCGTCATCGTCCGATGGGTCTGCAAACGAGCTGTAGTTTGCATTGATCAGGTCGAGATACATGGAGACGGTCCCGCGGGTTGCCAGCTTTTGCATGATGGGATTGAGCGTGTCCGCAAACGAGACCTCGCGGTCCTGGGGCACGCCATTTTGGGTCACGGAAAGCGTGACGGTCGCCACGCCGCAACGAACTGCCGTGGCGTCTCGGTACTGGCTGTTGTCGGGGAAGAACGTCCACTGGCTTTTAGTGAGGCTTGCCGCAAACGAGACGTCGTCGTCATCGGGATCGGCTAGCCATGCTCCGGCCTTGTAGCCGTTGGTCACTACGTACTCGTAATAAACGGGCGCCCCGAGCAGGCCGGCGAGCGCCTTTGCAGCTCGCAGCAGCGGGATGCCGTCGTATTCGTATTGAAGCGAGTTGTAGCCCCACATCTCGTTGAATGTCTGTCCGCCTAGGGCGCCACAGATATGGATGCACATGGCGGCGTTTTGCGGCTGGCTCAAATCACCAAGGTCGGAGATTGCGGGTATCAGCGTGGCGAGCGAAAAGCCGCCAAATTCCTGTTCCAGGGTTTCCTTTACCTGCATACAAGCATTGTGGCCGGGAAAGACGATGCGGTTGATGACCCTTTGGGGCTGGATTTGACCGCCTGTCTCTTCGATTAGATGGCGAAAGAGCACGTCAACGTCCGATACGTCCATGGTGGCGGTTGCGACCTCCTGCGTCTTGGTCGACTTCTTTTTGCGTTTGCTTGCCGCGGAAGACGATTTTTTGCGCGAGGGCGCCGGCTGTGGCTCCTCTTGGGCGCCAAACTGGTCCTTGAGAAAGTCGAAGTACAGGGACACGTTTCCGCGCTGCGCATACGAACGCATGATGGGCTCGGTGGTGTCCTCAAAGTACTTTTGGCTTCCGTCGGGCATGGACATGGTTCCCATGCCGCAGCGGAACAGGGTGTCGGTGGCACCGTCGAACCCCTCCGGGAAATACACCCAGCAGCTCTTGTCGACCACGTTTGCAAACGAGACGCTATCGCCCTGCGCATCGGCGATCACGGCGCCGGCGGCGATCTCATCGGCATCGGCGTACTCGTAGTAGACGGGAACGCCGATCATCTTGGAGATAGTCTTGGCAACCTCCAGCGAGGGGATACCGTTGTATTCGTACTGAAGCGAGTTGTAGCCCCAGACGACGTTGGTGACCTCTTCGCCGTCGGACCCGCAGGTTTCCAGGGCGGCATTGGTGGCGTCGGTCGGATCCATGTGCTGGAAGTCCTCGTAATCGGGGATCACGGCAGCAAAGCAGAACTCGCCATAGTCTCGCTCCAGGGCAGCTTTGGCCTGCATGCAGATATCGTGGTTGGGAAACACGATGCGATTGACAATCTGGTTGATCGAGATCCCTCGGTCAGTATCTTGAAGCAGATGCTCAAAAATCTCGTCCATCGTTCCTTCTTTCGTATGCGGTGGAAGCCCACGATCCCGGGTTTTAGGGCTCGTGGCTTTGCTAACTCGAACGCTACTGCCCCGATGGGCGAGAACGTTGCGCAACATCCGCGAGTGCGCAAATTGCAATGTGGAACGGTTTTGCTGGGGCGTTTTGAGAGCGGATCCGTCTCGTTCCCGGCAATGTTGCGCAACGCTTGCTTGGCATGGATTTCTACACTTGAGTTGTCCAAAAGGGATTCGGTTCTTGAATGAGGGATGAACGATGAGCGGGAACTCCTATTACGATGACGATATGTCTGAAGAGGACTACGAGCGGGTTATGGAGCATATGTACGAGCTTGAGTGCGAGCTCGAGGAGCCTCATGACGCTCGCACCGACCAGTTGATTCGCGAGGAGCTCGAGGATCTTTCGAGTGCCATGTTGTTTGAGCCGGTGGTCAAAAACGGTGAGTACCTTGGTGAGCGCGACCATGTGCCCGGGTATTGGACGGATCGTCGCGATTTGGAGTCCGAGTCTTCAGGCGCTTCGAGCGATGCCGACGAGGTGGAAAAGGATGAGCCGTTTGATTTGATTGGCTATCAGGGCTCTTCCTCGGGCGGTTCGGTGCTCGACATGTTTACTCCCATTTTAAGGAGTCGCGTGTTCTGGATCTTCATCGCGTTTCTGGTGTTTATCGGCCTGCTCGACATGTTCTATGACAGTTTTATTGTTCCTTCGGGCTTCGCTATAAGCCGCATCAATTTTCAGGGTTTGGTGTTGCTGGCGATTGTCGTTGCATGCGTTGCCCTGAGGCGTCGTCGCCGTTAACGGCGGTATTGACGCAGTTTCCGATGTTGCGCAACAGGTTATCTGGACAGCGGCGTATGCTCGGGTTGTCCTGAAAGCGAGAGAAAGGACAGGACAATGGCTGAAGTTGAAGTAAGGGCTTTGGGTCCCGACGACGTCGACGATATGGTCGATCTGGACGAGCAGTCGGGCTACGAGGTCTATGACGCGTGGGCGGACTATGTTGAGGACGAGGACGAGGAGAACTGTTACCTCTGGGGCGTCTTTGCCGATGATGAGCTGGTCGGTTTTTGCGTAACGGGCGGTTCAGATGACCCCGACCTGCCGGATGCCGTTACGGAGCACCCGCTCAACAAGTACCTGGCGACGTTTCTGAGCCATGTGTATGTTGACCCCGACTACCGCGGTAACGGCTATGGCGCGCGCCTGGTGCACGACGCCCTGTTGGGATACTGGGAGAGCGAGGGCCATCAGGAGCCTGCATTCCTGGATCTGAGCGAATATCTCTTTGACGATCCTGATGCGGATCCGATTAAGCTCGCGCATCTGCTCATCGACTTCTTTGGCAAGAACGGGTTTGAGCCCATTCCCGACGATGAGCACGACATTACCTACACCTGCATGGTCTTGGATCCCAAGAACTTTAAGGACCCGGACGCAGAGTAGAGGCTGCGATCTGTTGGTTCAGCTTCCCTAGTTGGTGCTTGACGGGGCCGGACGTTCCAGTTGTGATGGCTGGACGTCCGGTCCTTTTTGTTGCCTGTTGGGTTTGGTGGTCGGTACGTTTATCTCGATCTGTAACATCTGGCGGGGGATACGGGGTCTAGTTGTTACAGATCGAGATTGTTCCTCGACTGACAACTCAACTGTCTCAATCTGTAACAGTTACGGGTCGATTTACTCGGTAACTGTTACAGATCGAGATGTTAGCCAAGGGGCTGACTGAATGTCTCGATCTGTAACGTGTAGACCCGGTTTTGCCCCGTAACTGTTACAGATTGAGACAATCGGCCCAGGCCCGCTCCTCCTGCCCCGTCATCTGTGGTTTACGTGGGGGCATGCGAAGCACGGGTATACTAACCGGCGGCGAATCTGCTCCATCGCTTAGAGCTGCTGCGTCTGGACGGCGCGTGATAGGGCTGCCAAAGCGATCGCCAGCGTGCTGAGCAACGTC
>DBFOPE010000064.1:0-8798 GCA_048429085.1 Collinsella sp. | reverse complement strand
CTGCCACGTGTGCGGCGGCAAGGGCTGCAACTTCTGCAAGCACAGCGGCTGGATCGAGATCCTGGGCTGCGGTATGGTCGACCCCAACGTCCTGATCAACTGCGGCATCGACCCCGAGAAGTACACCGGCTTCGCCTTTGGCATTGGCGCCGAGCGCGTCGCGGCCCTGCGCTACGACCTGCCCGACCTGCGCACGTTGATGACTGGTGACATGAGGTTCTTGAACCAGTTCTAGAACGCTTTCTTCTTAGTTGCAGTTTCCGGCTCAAAGCCGCATTTATGAAAGGAGACCAGTTAGATGCGTGTTTCTTACGACTGGCTCAAGACCATGATCGATATTCCGGAGGATCCCAAGACCCTTTCGGACGAATATATCCGTACCGGCACCGAGGTCGAGGCGATCGACACCGTGGGCGAGTCCTTCGACCATGTGGTGACTGCCAAGGTGCTCACCAAGACCCCGCACCCCGATAGCGACCACATGTATGTGTGCTCGGTCGACGTGGGCGACAAGAATCTCGACGCCGACGGCAACCCCGCCCCGCTGCAGATCGTCTGCGGCGCGCAGAACTTTGAGGCCGGCGACCACATCGTCACGGCCATGATTGGCGCCGTGCTTCCCGGCGACGTCAAGATCAAGAAGAGCAAGCTTCGCGGCGTCGTGTCCATGGGCATGAACTGCTCCGCGCGCGAGCTCGGCCTGGGCGGCGACCACTCCGGCATCATGATTCTGCCCGAGGATACGCCCTGCGGCATGCCGTTTGCCGAGTACGTGGGCTCGAGCGACACCGTGCTCGACTGCGAGATCACACCCAACCGCCCCGACTGCCTGTCCATGATCGGCATGGCCCGCGAGACCGGCGCCATCTTCGACCGCGATTTCCACGTTGAGCTGCCCGCCATCAAGGCCGAGACCGGCCGCGCGACCGACGACGAGCTTTCGGTCGAGATTGCCGACGAGGGCCTGTGCGACCGCTACGTCGCCCGCATCGTGCGCAACGTGAAGGTCGGCCCCTCGCCCGACTGGATGGTCAAGCGCCTCAACGCCCTGGGCGTGCGCCCGCACAACAACATCGTCGACATCACCAACTACGTGATGATGCTCACCGGTCAGCCGCTGCATGCCTTTGACCTGGACACCTTTGCCGAGCGCGATGGCCATCGCCGCGTGGTGGTTCGCGCCGCCCAGCAGGATGAGAAGTTCATGACGCTCGACGGCGAGGAGCGCGTGCTCGACGCCGGCATGGGCCTCATCACCGACGGCGAGCGCCCCGTGGCGCTGGCCGGCGTTATGGGCGGCATGGATTCCGAGATCGAGGACGACACCGTCGACGTGATGGTCGAGAGCGCCTGCTTCAACGCCGGTCGCACCTCGCACACCAGCCGCGACCTGTCGCTGATCTCGGATGCTTCCATCCGCTTTGAGCGCCAGGTCGACGAGACCGGCTGCGTGGATGTCGCCAACGTCACGTGCGCGCTCATCGAGGAGATCGCCGGCGGCGAGGTCGCTCCCGGCTATGTCGACGTGTTCCCCGCGCCCAAGACCATCGACAGCATCAAGCTGCGCCTGGCCCGCGTGCACGCCATCTGCGGCGCCGACATCGAGTCCGACTTTATCGAGCGTTCGCTCACCCGTCTGGGCTGCACCGTCGAGCGCGAAGGCGAGGACTTCATGGTTACCCCGCCGAGCTTCCGTCCCGACCTGCCGCGCGAGATTGACCTGATCGAGGAGGTCCTGCGCCTGTGGGGCATGGGCCGTGTGACGGCGACCATCCCGGCTGCCAAGAACCACATCGGCGGTCTGACCCGCGAGCAGAAGCTTACCCGCAAGGTCGGCGAGATCCTGCGCGCCTGCGGCCTCAACGAGACTACGACCTTTGGCTTTGCCGCCCCGGGCGACCTGGAGAAGATCGGTATGTCCACCGAGGGTCGCGGTTGCCCCGTGGTGCTCATGAACCCGCTGGTAGCCGAGCAGACCGAGATGCGCCGCTCGCTGTTGCCGGGCCTGCTGCAGTCCGTTGCCTACAACGAGGCTCACGGCACGCCCAACGTGCACCTGTACGAGGTCGGCAGCCTGTTCCACGGCCGCGAGAACGCCAGCCTGCCCAGGGAGACCAAGTCCGTGGCGGGTGTGCTCTCGGGCCAGTGGAGCGAGCAGTCTTGGAACATGAAGTACCGCAAGCTGCGCTTCTTTTTTGGCAAGGGCATCGTCGAGGAGTTGCTCGCCCAGCTGCGCATCGAGAAGGTTCGCTTCCGTCCCGTCGAGGGCGAGGGCTATGCCTTCTTGCAGCCGGGTCGCGCCGCCGAGGTTCTGTCCGGCGGTACGGTGCTGGGCTGGGTCGGCGAGATCCACCCCGAGGCGCGCGAAGCCATGGGCATCGACGAGGTCGTCGTTGCCTTCGAGCTCGATCTGGACAAGCTGATCAAGGGCGCCCGCAACCAGGAGAACTACCGCGAGTTCTCGCAGTACCCGGCTGTTGAGCACGATTTGGCAATTGTGGTCGATAACTCCGTGACCTGCGAGGACCTTGAGCGCCGTATTACCAGCGCCGGTGGCAAGCTGCTCGAGGGCGTTCGCCTGTTCGACGTCTACCGCGATCCCATCCGCATCGGAGCGGGCAAGAAGTCCATGGCTTTTGCGCTTACGTATCGCTCAGACGACCACACGCTCACCAGCGAAGAGGTCGAGAAGGCGCACCAGAAGATCGTCACCAAGGTGTGCAAGGGCGTAAACGGCGAGGTCCGCGGATAGGATCTGCGCTGGGGTATGGGTTGGTGGTGACTGCTGCCGAGTCCTGCGTGACTGCTATGCCCGGTATAAGGCACCGTTGACCCTTCATATATGACACGCGCATTACATAACGGCGTGCTGCTTTGTCGGCAGTGCGCCGTTTTGCTATGATAGCCCGCGGCGTGTTACGAATCTGACATTACGTAACACTGGCAAGGTGATTTAAGCGGCGTTGCAATTCCGTGCGCCGACAACCGGGAGGCGTACATGCACATTCCAGATAATTATCTGTCCCCGCAGACCGATGCCGTCATGGCGGTGGCAATGGTGCCCGTTTGGGTCCACTGCATCAAGAAGGTGCGCGCCACGCTCGATCGCGAGCACATGGCTTTCCTGGGCATCTGCGCCGCATTTTCCTTCTTGCTCATGATGTTCAACGTGCCGTTGCCCGGCGGCACCACAGGCCACGCCGTCGGCGGCGCACTCATCGCGTTGCTGCTGGGCCCCGAGGCCGCGGCTATCGCTGTCTCGGTCGCGCTGGCGCTGCAGGCGCTGCTATTTGGCGACGGCGGCGTTCTGTCGTTTGGCGCCAACTGCTTTAACATGGCCTTTGTGCTGCCGTTTGTCGCTGCTATCGTGTTCCGTGCGCTCAACAGCCGTCTGTACGACAAGAGCTGGGGCACCTCGGTTTCTGCCATCGTGAGCGGCTGGGTCGGCCTGTGCCTGGCGGCCCTGTGCGCGGCAATCGAGTTTGGTATTCAGCCGATGCTCTTTACCAACGCTTCAGGTGCGCCGCTGTACTGCCCCTTCCCGTTGTCTGTGGCTATTCCGGCCATGTTGATCCCGCATGTGCTGGTCGCCGGTGTCGTCGAGGGCGTGGTGACGGCTGCGATCTACGGTTTCATTAAGAAGACGGCACCGAGCATTATCGTCGGACCCGAGGCCGTCGATGGCCAGCTTGCTGCCGAGGGCGCTGCTGCCAAGAAGACCTCGCTGGTTCCCACGCTCATTTTGGTCGCCGTGCTCGTGGTGGCCACGCCGCTGGGATTGCTTGCCACCGGTGACGCCTGGGGTGAGTGGGACGCCGAGGGCGCCGCAACTGCCGTTCAGGAGGCTGGCGACGACAGCCTGCAGGCTTCGGTCGGCCTCGATACTCCGACCTTTGCCGACGCGCTGCCCACGGGTGATTACCTGCAGGCCTATTCCGAGGAACAGGGCCTTGGCTTTGCCGGCCAGGCTGCCATGTATATCCTTTCCGGTGTGATTGGCGTGGCGGTGCTCACCATCGCATTCCGCCTGATTTCGCTGACGGTTAAGGAAAGCTGAGCGCATGCAAATGGTCGAGCTGCCTAGCTGGCTTGCGGCCGAGGAGCGATACGAGCCCGCGGGGGCTCGGCATCGTGTGATGCAAAAGAATGTCCTGCACCTGGCGAGCCTGCTTGAGCGGGTTCGCCTGGGTGGAGGTGCGCACGAGGGCGGGTCGATGGTCGACCGCGCCCTTTCTTGCGTTTCGGCTCCGGTGCGTCTGGTGGGGATGTTCGTTTGCGTCCTGTGCGTGTGTCTGACGCAAAGCCCGCTGTACCTCATGTTGATGGCGGCTATCGTGTTGGTGCTCGTTGCCGTACGCCCCGTACGCGGGCTGCGGGCAACCTTTGTGCCGGCGCTTGGCGCTGCGGGGCTCGCGGTGGTTCTGGCACTGCCTGCCCTGCTGCTGGGCGCGTCTGCCACGGGCGCCATGCTCAAGATCGCGCTCAAGACGTTTATTAATGTGTCGCTGGTGCTGGGTGTTTCGTGGACGCTCACCTGGAGCCGCATGTCGGCGGCGCTCAAAATGCTGCACCTGCCCGATGAGGTTATCTTTACGTTTGATATGGCACTCAAGCATATCGAGGTGCTGGGACGCACGGCGCACGATCTGTGCGAATCAGTCATGCTGCGCAGCGTCGGTTCCGCGCCTGCGGGTTTTTCGCGCACCGATTCGCTGGCGGGTATCATGGGCATGACGTTTATCAAGGCGATGGAATGCAGCCGCGCGATGGACGAGGCCATGCTCTGCCGCGGCTTTGCCGGTGCGTACCCGGCCCCCGCGCGTAGCGGCTTTGGCTGGCGCGATGCCGTTTACGCGGCCGTTGTGGCTCTGCTCGCCGTATTGTGCGCGGTGCTGTAGCGCGGGCGGTCGAACCGTCGATGTGAGTAGGGAAGGGCGACGTTTTGACAAACGATACAAATGGCGCGATGGGCGCGAGCGGTGCTGCTGGCGTCGAAACAACGCCGCTCATCGAGTTTCGTGACGTGGTGTTTTCCTATGCGGGCCATACGGTGGTCGACGGCGTTTCGCTGCAGGTGGACCGTGGAGAGCTCGTTGCCCTGCTAGGTCCCAACGGCTGCGGCAAGACGACGATCATGCGCCTTATTAACGGCCTTGAGCTCGCGGACGCGGGTGCGTACCTGTTCGACGGGCATGCGGTCGATGCGGCATATCTCAAGGATTCCGCGACGGCCCAGCGGTTCCATCAATGCGTGGGCTTTGTGTTCCAAAACGCCGATGCGCAGCTCTTTTGCGCTACGGTGGGCGAGGAGGTCGTGTTTGGCCCGGCTCAAATGGGACTGCCGGCAGACGAGCTCGAGCGCCGCGTGCGCGATGCCATGGAGCTGTTCCAGGTTGCCGATCTTGCCGACGTCTCTCCCTATCAGCTCTCGGGCGGGCAAAAGAAGCGCGTTGCGCTGGCTGCGGTGGTGTCGATGAACCCGGATATCCTGGTGCTCGACGAGCCTACCAACGGACTTGACGAGGACTCGTGCGACATCGTGGTCAACTTTCTACTGGCCTATGTTGCTGCCGGCAAGACGGTCTTGATGAGTACACATCATCAGGATTTGGTGCGGCGCCTGGGTGCCCGCGCCATCTATATCGATCGATATCACCATGTGGTCGAGGCGCCGGTGTCGTCGTATGGAACCGAGAGCGGCGCTGCGGAATAGTTGCTGCGTAGAGCGTGCGTAGCCGCCCGCGCGGCTTTGCCGTGATGGTATAGTTATCCAGGTTTTTATGGGGGTGGCTATGCCAAGCTGGAACATTCATATCGCTCAGACGGAGCGTTTGCTGGAGCGCAGCGGTGCGCTTGCCAATAGCGTGCGCGACCGCAATGCCTTTTTGTTTGGCTGCGTGGTTCCGGATATCTTCGTGGGCTATATGGTCCCTGGCATCGCTGATCCCATTCCGTATCGCATTACGCACTTTGCAAAGCCCGAGCCTATCCCTAAGCCTCGTGAGCATGAGTTCTGGGATACCTATGTGGCGCCGCTGCTTAAAGGCGCACCCGCGGGCGAACCTGCTGAGGCCACCTCGATTGTCGAGGAACGCGAGCGACTCAATCGGGTGCATTATCCCCAACGTTACAAGGACGCCGAGCCGGTTGCCGGTCCCGGCGCCTGTGAGTTTTCGCTCGCGCCCGATGACGTGGCGCAGTCGCTGCTCGATCTGACGCTGGGCGTTTGGTCTCACCTTGTGGCCGATACTGTGTGGAATACCCGCGTGAACCAGTACCTGGAGGCGCACGGCGGCAAGCCGTGCGAGGAATTCCGCATTAAAAAGCAAGGCGACTTTGACTGGTTTGGCAAGACGCTCAGCATTGTTTCGATTCCGCGCGCGACCGATCGCCTCTATACTGCGGCGACGCGTTTTGGTCAGTATCCCATCCATAAGGAGTATGTGCTCAAGACCATCGGCGTTATGCACGAGATTGTACGCGAAAACCCCGGCGAGCCCGATCATCCGCCGTATCGCTTGCTAACCGAGGAGTTTTTCGATGCAACGTTTACCGAGGTCGTCGAGCTAACCGAGGCGGGTTTTGCCGCCCGTGTCGAATCGCCCGATGTGTCTGCGCTGCCCCTGATTGCTAGCTGCTAGCTGGCCGGCCCGGCAGTGAATAGCTCAACCCAATCGACAAGTAGCTCTTGCCGCAGGGCATCTTCGGCAGTGCGCTCCTGTTTAGTCTTTGGGGTGTAGGGAAGCCCAGCCTTTTTATGGATGAGCTCGGCTATGTGGTTGAAGCTCTTCTTCTCCTTGATCTGGTCATAGGTAATTTGGATGACGTCGTAGCCCATGCTTGTGAGTGCGGTGGCGCGCTCGGCATCGGAGAGGCTCGCGGCTTCGCCATCGTGGGCGGAGCGGCCTTGGCATTCCAAGATGACGCCCATGCTGTCGGTGTTGCTCTCGATGAGGATATCGGCGTAACAGCAGGTTTTGTCATACAGTGAGCGTGCGGCGTCGCTGAGTGGGATGCGCACGTTGTTTACGATGTTGATGCCCATGCCGCCCTCGTCGCGGGGGAGCGAGACAAGCATGGAGGTCTGTACTTCGAAGGGCGAGGCGGTCTGCCCCGTCATGTGCTCGGCCGCCCAGCGCAGTTGTTTGACGCCGCGCAGGCCTGCGGCTTGCTTGGCGAACGCGGCGATATCCGTTGCGGTAAGAAGCGGCGTGCGCTTCCACAAGTTGGTTTCATTGCCCTTGGTGTCGTTAACTCGCTCCCAGCCGCAGCTGGGCGGAATGAGCTTAAGCGAAATAGCTTCATCGAGTTGTTGTCGCGTTCGCTCGCAGGGCTTAAACACTGCAAAGGAGCCGCACATCTCGTAGCAAGCCATGAGTAACTGGCTGCGTGAGACCTGCGTGGCAAGGCTGAGCAGCGTGAACTCCGGTGAAGTGACATCAAACCCATGCTCAGTCTGCCTAAACGACCCAGGAGGCGGCTCTTGGGTTAGCAGACGGCTATGAAATAGCTTTCCGTTCGCGCGCTGTTTTCTTTCGCCCACGAATCTCCAAACTGGTGTGCCGAGCAAGTCTTTAAATACTGGTTGTTTTGAGTAGTGCACCAAGCGATGGTCATGGTCGGGCGGCAGGATTGCCGGATAGAGTCCCAGTATCTGGGGCGGGATGCGATAGTACTGAAAAGCCGTGGGTCCGCAGGCAAGAAATGACATAGCGATCCGATCGTTTGAGCGTAGTTTGGGCTAGAAAAGCTATCGGTTTCGGAAGTGCGGGGAAAAAGACAAACAGGCAAAGCACAAGCGGTATTTGAGCCAACTTTATCAGGGGTTTTGTTGAAATAAAAGGGCTTGTACTCGGAGGTAAGCAATTTTTCCCCGCACTTCCGAAAACCAGGTCGATCTGACTCTTGCTAAAACGATTTAGCAGTGTCGGTTAAGGTGTGGGTTTGCCACCGGGCGAACACTTTTAGCGCTTGGGACTTTATTTTTGGGCCTCGAAGGGTGGATTTCGCGCTTTTGGTAAAGAAATGAGTGCGTGTTTTGCCGTGCGCCGGCATTGGCACAGAAAAAGGGCCCGGAAGGCAATGCCTTCCGGGCCCTTTGCAATGCAAGTGTGCTTGCAAGTGCGTTTTAGCGCACCTGAGCGACGTAAGCAACGTTGGTCGAGGAGACCTTGTCCTCGAGCTGGACGCTCATGCGGGGATCGCCGGCGGTAGCGACGGTCAGGTCGCCGGCCTCGACGTAGCCGAGCTCCTTGGCGGTCTCGATCGCCTTGACGATCGTGCCGTTGACGGTGCCCTGGGTAATCTCGGCCTGGTGCGGGATAACGCCCCAGTACATGATCATCTGCTGGACAGCCCACTCGTGGCGGGAGAATGCGCAGATCGGCATGTTGGGACGGAAGTGCGAGATCAGGCGAGCGGTACGACCGGTGGTCGTCGGCACGGTGATGCACTTGGCGCCAACGGTGGTGGCCATGTTCACAGCGGACATACCCACAACGTTGTTGACGACGCGGGTGCCGTGAGCATCGGCCGGAACCTCGAGCGGAGCGTGAGCCGGGAGGTACTTTTCGGTCTCGAGAGCAATGCTGGCCTGCATCTTGACGGCCTCGACCGGGTACTTACCGGCAGCGGACTCGCCGGACAGCATGACGGCATCGGTGCCGTCGTAAATGGCGTTAGCAACGTCGGCAACCTCGGCGCGCGTCGGGCGCGGGTTCTGCTGCATGGAGTCGAGCATCTGCGTAGCGGTGATAACGGGCTTGTAGGCCGCGTTGCACTTGGCGATGATCTCCTTC
>DBFOPE010000063.1:0-3345 GCA_048429085.1 Collinsella sp. | reverse complement strand
TCTACGCCCGCAACACCGTCACCAACGACGTGCTGTACAAGGAGGGCCTGGACCTTCTCGTCGTGCCCTCCGCCGAGCTCTCCCGCGGCCGCGGCGGCCCGCGCTGCATGAGCATGCCCTTCTGGCGCGAGGACCTCTAAGGTTTTCATAGACCGTACGGGTCTTAATACAAACATCTAGCTGCCATTAGATGTCTCCCAATGGGGCGGTGCGGGTTTTTCGCACCGCCCCATTCTTGTCTAATAAGTTAAATTAGCATCAGATAAGGTGTCCATTATGTCTAGAGGCGGTCACGTTGATACCCCAACGGTGTCGGCTTCTTTGTCTTTTGGGCATCATCTCGATTCCCATGACCTTTGCCGGCATCATCCCCGTGTTCTAGCGATTGGAGCTTAGTCATGGATATCAAGACAATTGGCGTTGAGGAGTGGCTTAACGTTTGGGAGAAGAGCGCTACGTGGGACATTGCTCAGTCGACGATCTCGTCGCTGACCATGGGCGAGCTTCGTGCGCTTGACGAGCAGGACGGCGCCACGTTCTACGAGCGCCTTGATCGCGAGAAGATGAACTACGGCTGGATCGAGGGTTCGCCGGAGTTTAAGGCCGAGGTCGCCAAGCTGTATCGTCGCGAGTTCAATCCCGATCACATTCTGCAGACCAATGGCTGCACGGGTGCCAACCTCAACGCCATCATGGCCGTGGTAGAGCCCGGCGACCATGTCATCGCCGAGTGGCCCACCTACGCGCCGCTCTACGAGATTCCGCGTACGCTCGGTGCCGAGGTCGAGTATTGGGAGCTTCGCGAGGAGCTCGGATGGAAACCCGATATCGATCAGCTCAAGCGCCTCGTTCGCCCCAACACGAAGCTCATCTGCATCAATAACGCATCGAACCCCATCGGTACGGTGCTTGATGCCGATACGCTCGGGCAGATTGCCGAGATTGCCCGTTCGGTGGGCGCCTACGTGCTGTGCGACGAGGTGTATCTACCGCTCGAGAACACCGAGTCCTTTATGTCGATGGCCGACGTGTATGAGAGGGCCATTGTCACCAACTCGGTGTCCAAGACCTATTCGACGCCTGCGGCCCGCGTGGGCTGGGCCGTGGCCGACGAAGAGGTGTCCAACCGCATCCGTACCTATCGCGATTACACCATGATCTGCGGCGGCGTGTTTAACGATGCCTTGGCGACCTACGTGCTCGAGCACAAGGACAAGATTCTCGAGCGCAACCGCAAGATCGTGTTTGGCAACCGCGATATCGCACAGGCTTGGATCGATACGCAGCATCGTGTCTCCTGGACGGCTCCGCAGGGCGTGTCAACCTCGTTTATCCAGCTGGATATTCCCGAGGATGACGAGGAGTTCTGCAAGCGCCTGCTGGCCGATAGGGGAGTGCTGTTGGTCCCCGGTAGCCGTTTTGAGCTTCCCTGCGGAGCGCGCCTGGGCTACTGCGCGAGCGAAGATGTTCTTCGCGAGGGCCTGAGGCTTCTGGGCGAGGCACTGGCCGAGCTCGATCGCTAGTCCCTTGAGGTTCTCGAAGGCCTAAACCTTGCTGGGCCCTAGGTGTACCGAATGCAGACCCGCTCCCTTTTGGGGAACGGGTCTGTTTGTCTTTGCCGCCGGAAAAGACAAGTTGTTACAAATGGAGACGCAAGATCTATCGGGTATTCGACGGGCCTTATACTGAGCTTCCGGTGAACGGTATCCAACGTCTGGTAAACGGTAACCTGTTTGCCAAAAATGAATAGGACGAACTTTATTCTGAATAAAAATCAAAATGGTTGAGACACAGCAAGAATTGCGAATTCTATTCATATCGTTGCGCGAAATATGCAATTTGGGGGTGGTTTAACAAAGGTTAGTTTCAATTGATCTTGCGGTTAAAAAGCGTTTAAGCACGTAAATCCACTTTATTTAATCAAAGTATGCCATGCGTGAAGTATATGTGTATGCCGTTCACCCCTCATATAAAACCGTTCGGGGGCGAGGTGGAAGTATGGATTGATTTTGGATATAAATATGTCGTCAGCAATAACGCCTCACACGGAGGGGCGCTAACGAATCGGCCCTGACAGGGGCCCGAAAGAAAGGTAGGAGGCCATGACGAAAGGTCTGCACGTGCCTTCCGAGATCGGCAAGCTCAGGAAGGTCTGCCTGCACCGTCCCGGCGACGAGCTCCTCAACCTGCCGCCCGACGAGCTCGAGCGACTCCTGTTCGACGACGTCCCGTTCCTGGAGGTCGCACAGCAGGAGCACGACACCTTCGCCCAGATCCTGAGGGACCAGGGCGTCGAGGTGCTCTACCTCGAGAACCTCGTCGCCGAGGTGTTCGACCAGGTCCCCGGCGCCCGCGCCGAGTTCACCGACCAGTACATCGCCGAGGCCGGCATCCGCGGCCAGCACATGCCGCAGATCGTCCGCGAGAAGCTGGACTCCATCGAGGACAACCTCGAGTTCGTCAAGAAGACCATGGCCGGCATGACCAAGGCCGAGATCGACATGCCCCTCACGGCGTCCACGACCCTCGACTCCCTGGTCAACTCCGAGTCCGAGTCCGACCTGATCATCGACCCGATGCCCAACCTCTACTTCACCCGCGACCCGTTCGCGGTCGTCGGCGAGGGCGTCAACCTCAACCGCATGTACTCCGTCACCCGCAACCGCGAGACCCTGTACGGCAAGTACGTCTTCAAGTACCACCCCGACTACAAGGACGTCTCCCTGTACTTCCGCCGCGACTGCCAGTTCCACACCGAGGGCGGCGACGTGCTGAACATCAACGAGAAGACCCTCGCCGTCGGCATCTCCCAGCGCACCCAGGCCGCCGCTATCGACGTCATGGCCCAGAACATCTTCTGGAACTCCGACTCCAAGGTCGAGCGCATCCTGGCCTTCGACATCCCGGTCTCGCGCGCCTTCATGCACCTCGACACGGTCTTCACCCAGATCGACGTCGATAAGTTCACGATCCACCCCGCCATCATGGGCACCCTGCGCGTCTACGAGCTGACCGCCGGCAAGAACCCGGGCGACGTGAACATCCGCCTGATCGAGGACACCCTCGAGCACGTCCTGGAGGACGCCACCGGCGTCGACCAGGTCAAGCTGATCCCCTGCGGCGGCGGCGACCCGATCGCGGCCTCCCGCGAGCAGTGGAACGACGGCTCCAACACCCTGTGCGTCGAGCCCGGCAAGATCTGCGTCTACGCCCGCAACACCGTCACCAACGACGTGCTGTACAAGGAGGGCCTGGACCTTCTCGTCGTGCCCTCCGCCGAGCTCTCCCGCGGCCGCGGCGGCCCGCGCTGCATGAGCATGCCCTTCTGGCGCGAGGACCTCTAAG
>DBFOPE010000062.1:0-4056 GCA_048429085.1 Collinsella sp. | reverse complement strand
GTGATTAAATGCACGGCAATGGGTACATAGCCAGTACAGTAAGTCCCCGAGGCAGATTGGAGCCACGTATGGATATCAAGGTTTCTGGACGCAAGACGACGGTAACCGATGCTCTGCGTGCGCATGTGGATGAGAAGATCGGTGAGGCGCTCAAGGTTTTCGATATCGAGCCCATGACAGTCGACGTCGTGCTTCGTTATGAGAAGAACCCCTCGAACCCCAACCCGGCAATCGTCGAGGTCACGGTTCGTGCCCGCGGCTCTGTGATCCGCGTTGCCGAGCACGGCGCAGATATGTATGCCGCCATCGATCTCTCCGCTGATAAGGTCACCCGCCAGCTGCGCAAGTTCAAGACCAAGGTCGTGGACAACCGCCAGGGCGGTGCCAGCGCCGCGGATGTCGCACCGGTCGAGCGTGTCGAGGATCTGGCCGACCTGCTGCTGCCCGAGGAGGAGGACGACCTGCTCGTCCGCGAGAAGGTTATTGACGTCACCCCGATGACCGAGGAGCAGGCGCTGGTGCAGACCGATCTGCTGGGCCACGACTTCTACGTGTTCGAGAACGCGACGACCGGTCTCATCAATGTGGTGTATCACCGTAAGAATGGTGGATATGGCATCATCAAGCCTCGCATCGAAACACTTGACGAGTAAAATACGTTAACTTGCATGAGTTAACGGTTGGCGGCCATCCCATGCGGGTGGCCGCCTTTTTACGTAAGGAGTCGCTTTGATGGACAAGGCCGCATCCACCGGTCATTCGAACCGTTGCCGCATCGTCGTCGATACCTGCTGCGACTTTAGCCCCGAGGTCGCCGCGAACCTCGATGTCGATATCTTGGGCTTCCCCTTCATTATCGATGGCGAGGAGCGCACGGATGACATCTGGTCGAGCATCACACCCAAGGAGTTCTACGATCGCATGCGCGCCGGTGCCCGCGTGTCCACCTCGGCTGTGTCGCTCGGTCGCTATATCGAGTTCTTTACCGAGTGCGCCAAAGAGGGCACGCCCACGGTCTACCTGTGCTTTACCTCGGCGCTGTCGTCGAGCTACAACTCCGCGTGCCAGGCGGCGGATGCCGTGCGCGCCGAGTATCCCAACTTTGAGCTTTACGTGGTCGACAACGCTCTGCCCTGCGCGACCGGCGCGCTCTTGGCGCTCGAGGCCGTGCGCCAGCGTTCGGCGGGACTGACCGCCAAGCAGCTGGTCGATTGGGCAAACGAGGCAAAGACCTACGTCCACGGCTACTTTACGCTCGAGAGCTTCGACGCACTGGCTGCCGGCGGCCGCATTCCGCCCGCGGCGGCGCAGCTCACGGCAAAACTCGACGTCAAGCCCGAGCTTTCCTACGACCTGGCCGGCTCGCTGTCGCTGATCGGCGTCAACCGCGGCCGCAAGAAGGCGCTCAAGTCCATCCTCAAGTCGTTCCGCGAGAACTACGTGTCCGACCGCACCATGCCCATCGCCATTATGACGGCCGATGCCGAGAAGGACGGCGACTGGCTCGAAGCCGCCATCCGCAAGGAGGAGGGCTGCGCCGACGTCACGATCATTCGCGGCTCCGTGGGCCCCACCATCGGCTCGCACGTGGGCCCCGGCATGGTGGCCTGCGCGTTTTGGGGCAAGAACCGCGCCGAGAAAGCCTCGCTTTCCGACCGCATCGCTCGCCGCGTGCGCGGGCAGTAGGCAAGCGATGCGTCCGTAATCGCCCTCGACTCACAGCCCAAACGCTGGCACCGAGTATTCAACCTGGTAATAACACCCAACCCAAAAGGAAAGGTTTCATGGCAAACAAGCTCTCTGTCGCATTTATCGGCACCGGAATTATGGGTGCCCCCATCGCCGGCCACATTCTGGACGCTGGCTATCCCGTCACGGTCAACAACCGCACCAAGTCCAAGGCTGCCGCGCTTATCGAGCGCGGTGCCGTCTGGGCTGATACGCCGGCAGATGCCGCGGCGAACGCCGACGTCGTCTTTACCATGGTGGGTTATCCCTCCGAGGTCGAGGAGCTCTACCTGGCAGGCGACGGCCTGCTCGCGTGCACTAAGCCCGGCGCGGTCTTGATCGACCTCACCACGAGCTCGCCTGAGCTGGCGCGCGACATTGCCGAGGCCGCCCAGGTTTCCGGCCGCATGGCGTTTGACTGCCCCGTCACCGGCGGCGAGTCGGGTGCCATCGCCGGCACGCTCACGGCTATCGTGGGCGCCACCGAGAACGACATCGCGCCGGTCCGCGACATCCTTTCCACCTTTGCGGCAACCATCTGCTGCTTCGACGGCGCCGGCAAGGGCCAGGCTGCCAAGCTCGCCAACCAGGTGTCGCTGGGCGCCTGCATGGTCGGCATGGCAGACGCGCTGGCGTTTGCCGAGCTGAGCGGCCTTGATCTTGAGAAGACCCGTCAGATGATTCTGGGCGGCACCGGTAAGTCCGGCGCCATGGAGAGTCTGGCGCCCAAGGCGCTCGACGGCGACTACAAGCCCGGCTTTATGGTTGAGCACTTCATTAAGGATCTGCGCTTGGCGCTCGCCTATGCCGACGACCGTGAGCTTGCGCTGCCCGGCGCCGACGTGGCCTTTACGCTTTACGACATGCTCGATGCCATCGGTGGCGCCAAGCTGGGCACCCAGGCCGTCACGGTCCTCTATAAGGAGGAGGCCGACGCCATCGCCGCCGGTCTGGACTGGTCGCAGTATCGTCCCGAGGAGCATGGTGCTCACGAGGAAGGCTGCGGTTGCGGCGAGCATGGCGACGACCACGAGTGCGGTTGTGGGCACCACCATGGCGAGGACCACGAGTGCTGCGGCGGTCACGGTCATGACGACGGCCACGAGTGCTGCTGCGGCCACCATCACGGGGAGTAGCGCCCATGAGCTGGACGTTCGTGGTGCTTGCGCTGGTGCTCTTTCTCTTCGCGATCTACATCGGCTTTTTGTGCGGCCAGTGGGCGTGCGAAAAGCGCGTCATCACCAAGCGCGACTACTGGATTGCCAACTTTGCAGGAGCTGCGGCAGTCGTCCTGCTGACCTGGGTGTTCTCGTTGTTCCCGCTGGTGCAGTTTGCGCCGATCGGCTGGCTCGGCGGCTTTATCGCCGGCCTTAAGATGAGCTTTGGCGAGTCCGTCGGTCCGTGGCGCAAGCACGACGAGGTCTTTAACGTCAATAAGGCCCACCGCGCCGCCGCCGACGCGGGCGATGCCGAGGAACGCCGCCGTGCGCGTCGTAATGGCGCTGCCGACCGACAGCTCATCTCGGTCACCGATGACAGCAAGGGTGCTGGCAAGCACGCTAAGAAATAGTAAAAAGAGGTAACTATGGCAGAAAATAAAGACGAACAGCTCACCGACGAGGAGCTGGCACAGCTTCAGCTGGCAGAGGAGAACGAGAACGCCGTCGACCGTCTGGTCCAGGAGCTCGGCTGCCCCACGCGCCGCATCCGCCAGTTTGCCGCCCGCGTGCTGCACCTGCTCGCCGAGCGCGATCCGCAGCGCGTCGTGCCCTGCGTGCCCGCGCTGATCGAGGCGCTCGACCGCCCCGAGGCTCAGACCCGCTGGGAGGCCCTCGATGCTCTGACGGCGCTCGCCACCACCTGCCCCGAGCAGCTGGGCGATGCCTTTGAGGGCGCCGAGACCGCACTGTTCGACGAGATTTCCTCCACGCTGCGCTATGCCGCCTTCCGCCTGCTGTGCGTGTGGGGCGCCACGAGTGTCGAGCGTTCGCGCGAGGCTTGGCCCATCCTGGACGAGGCCATCCAGTGCTACCACGGCGACCTCGAGTATCGCGACATGCTCGGTTGCCTGTACGAGTTTGGCCAGGGCGGGATCGACGCCGAGGTCGCCGAGAAGCTCGCGCTGCGCCTTAAGTTCGATGCCGAGAACGGCAAGGGCAGCTATCTCAAAGCCCGTTCGAGCGAGATTTGCGAAATGCTTGTTAAACGCTTTGACCTTGATCTCTCCAAAAAGAAGAAGCGTGCTAGCGTTAAAAAATCTGACGACGCCGAAAACGAGGAGTAACAGATTATGGCGCACGATGTAGTCCTGATTCCCGGTGACGGTAT
>DBFOPE010000061.1:0-3312 GCA_048429085.1 Collinsella sp. | reverse complement strand
CTGGTGCCCCCGGGCGGATTCGAACCGTCGACACCCGCTTTAGGAGAGCGGTGCTCTATCCCCTGAGCTACGGAGGCATGTTGTACTAGTGTAGCAGATTTACTGCATCGCAATACGTCGCATGACTAGACTTCGAAGTTGCGGTGGAATAGTTCCTGTCTGAAGCATCTAAAGCCGTATTTAGGAACTATTTCACCGCAACTTATGAGGAGCTAGTTACCTTTGTGGAAGAGGTTTTTGATAACGGAGGGGATGCTCTTGGCGCCCTTGGCCGTCACATCGATAAAGTCGGGCGAACGCACGAGCTTATCCTCGTCGACGTACTTGCGGACCGCACGAAGCGTCTCTTTGTCGTCGCGCGTCGAAAACGTAAAGTGACCGTTGTCCTTGGTGAAGATGGCAAAACGCGTAATCTTCTTGGTGCCGCGCAAAACCTCGGCGGCAATATAGTCGACCTCGTCCCACGGGATTTGAATATAATCCTCGGGATTGCGCTCGTTGTAATACTCAAACGCCTTATTGCCCACCATCACGTTACCGTGGCTGGTAAGCCCCATCAGGCAGGTTGCCGGCGTTGCCAGATCGACCGTGCTGTTCTGAGATTGCGCCATACGCGCCTCGCCCTCCAATAAAAACAATCGGACCGCATCCAGTGTACCCACCGGGTGCGGTCCGTTTCAATGGCTCAAAAGCCCTTACCTAGCAACTCTCGGTCTTAAGCCGAAGCGTGCTTACATGAAGCCGCAGAAGCGACCGATGATGCCGACGGCGAAGAGAGCCAGGATGATGACGATCGGGCTAACCTTCTTCTTGAGGAGCTTGCAGACCAGCAGGGTCAGGCACACGGCGGCAAGGCCGGGGATGAGCTGATCGAGGTTACCCTGGAGCGTGGTGACCTTCATCTGATCAAGGGCGGTAGCACCGACGGAGTTGTACATCGTCAGCGCTTCCTTGATACCCTCGGAACCGGAAGGCAGGCTAGCCCAGTCGATAAAGGCGCCAGCAGACTGCTTGACCGTGGAGACGATCGGGGTGAAGGAAATGGACACCCAGCGCTCGACCAGGGCGCCGATGATGAACATACCCAGGATGGAAGCGCCCTCGGTGACCTTGCCCATCAGACCGCCGGAGAGGTCCTTGGCGATAGAGGAGCCGACCTTGTAGCCAAACTCCTGTGTGTACCACAGGAAAGCGTAACGGATGATGTTCCACGCGAAGAAGAACAGCAACGGACCGACGATGCTGCCGGACATGGCCAGGGAAGCGCCCAGAGCGCCCAGAATCGGGCGAAGGGTGAACCAGAAGACGGGGTCACCGACGCCGGCGAGCGGGCCCATCATACCGACCTTGACGCCCTGGATGGCGACGTCATCGATCGGAGCACCGTTGGCGCGCTCCTCCTCGAGGGCGAGGGTAACGCCAATGACGGGGGCGGAAACATAGGGGTGGGTGTTATAGAACTCCAGGTGGCGCTTAAGAGCGGCAATCTGGTCATCCTTGCTGGTGTAGAGCTTCTTGATCGCAGGGATCATTGCGAAGCACCAGCCGCCGTTCTGCATACGCTCGTAGTTCCACGAGCCCTGAAGGAACTGATGACGGAAGCAAACCTTCTTGCGGTCAGCCTTGGTGAGCTGAATCTTGTTCTCTGCCATATGTATCACTCCCCTCCTACTCGTAATCGTTCAGAATGTCGCCGAGCGGGTCGCCGGAGCCACCGCCCATGCCGCCACCCTGCTTGGCCAGATCCTTAAGGCCAAGGTAGATGAGGGCAAGGGAGATGCCGATGAGGCCAAGGGCGATCAGCGTGAGCTGAGGGATGGCAGCAAGGACAAAGCCGAGGATGAAGAACGGCCAGGTCTCCTTGGTGGCCATCATGTTGATGACCATGGCGTAACCGACGGAAGCGACCATGCCGCCGCCGACAGCCATGCCGCCGGACAGCCAGTCGGGCATAGCGTTAAGCGCGTTGGTAACGGCCTCGGCCGGGATGACGCACAGAAGCACTGCCGGGATGGCGATACGAAGGCCCTGCATGAGGATGGCAGCATACTGCCAGCGCTCGATGCCGGAGAAGTCGCCCTTCTCGGCGCAACCGTCCATGGCGTGAACGATAGCGGTAGCAATGGTACGGCAGATCATGGTCAGGAACAGACCAGCGACCGACAGCGGGACGGCGACGGCGATGGCCGCGGTAACGGCCTTGGCCGAATCAGTGGCGCCGCCGTTGAGGGCGAGCACCATGATGATCGAAGAAGCGACCGAGGCCAGAGCGGCGTCAGGCGCGACGGCGGCGCCGACGTTAGCCCAGCCAAGGGCCATCATCTGGAGCGAACCGCCCAGGAGGATGCCCTCCTGAAGGTGACCGGTTACGAGACCGATAAGCGTGCATGCCACGAGCGGCTGATGGAACTGGAACTCATCCAGAACGCCTTCCATACCGGCAAGCAACGCGACAATCGCAACAAGCAGAATAGTGATTGCAGACATGTATCGGACCCTCCTTTACTATGCTTGAGCGGCCAGTTCGGCCTTAGCTTTCTTCAACATGGCGTCGAGATCCTCGGAAGCATCCGAAGGAACCTTGCGGACCTCGAACTTGACGCCCTTGGCCTTGAGGGCCTCGAGGGTCTTAACGTCGTCATCGCCCATAGCGACGGCGTTGGTGACGACGACCTTGCCCTTGGAGTGAGCCATGGAACCGATGTTGACTTCCTTGATGTCGACGCCGGCCTCGATGGCCTTGAGCAGATCCTGCGGGTTCTCGAAGAGCAGCATGGCCTTGGTGTCACCAAAACGCGTGTCCTTGACGACCTCGGCCATCTTCTTGATAGGCACGACGTTGGCATGGACTCCCGGAGGGGCAGCCTGCTCGATCATGGTCTTGCGGAGCTCGTCGTGAGCAACGCCGTCGGAAACCACGATGATGCGGTTGGGGTTGATCTGCTTGGTCCACGTGGTGGCCACCTGACCATGCAGCAGACGGGTGTCGATACGGACGTGGGCAATCTTGATATGCCCGTCGCCGATAACCGTTCCCGGAGGGATGGCGCCTGCAGGAGCAGCGGCGGCCGCAGCCGGCTTCTTCTCCTCGGGCTCCAGAGACTCGGGCTTGACGCGCACGCCAGCCTTAGCCTCAGTCACGAGATGTTTTGCGATCGCATGTGCAGTGTTCTTTGCGTCAAAGCGCTGCGAATATGCCTCGATGAGCATAGGCAGGTTGACACCGGTGACGATAGCCCAGGAATCGTGGCCCTCGATGAGCCCGCTGATCTGGTTGAACGGCGTGCCGCCCCACAGATCAACGAGGAAGAG
>DBFOPE010000060.1:0-2751 GCA_048429085.1 Collinsella sp. | reverse complement strand
ACCTCATTTGGCGTGGTCTCGTGGAGCTACTCGCACATGAAGCTGTTCGGCATGCCCGACCCACTCGCCGTCCTTACGGGCGGACGCACCTGCACGGGCTTTGCCTGCCTGTGGGGCCTGGGTGGCCTTATCTGGATCAAGTTGCTGCTGCCGAGGCTGCTCAAGCTCATCAATATGATTCCGTGGAAGAGCCGCTACTCGGCTACCGTCATCTTTACCGTCATTATGCTGGTCGACGGCGTCATGACGCTGCAGTCGCTCGACTACTGGTACCAGCGCGTCAACGGCACGGAGCCGGATATTCCCGTCGCGCAGTTCTACGGCAAGTATTTCGATAATGAATACATGGAAAATCGCTTCCAGAGCATGACCATGAGCCCCAAGGACGCCACACGCGTATAGCGCTGGCGCTGCTGCAAGTCGGTTCCAACGGACAAGTAGGCCCGCTGGCAGTTCAATCTAACTGCCAGCGGGCTCTTGCTACAGATGGGCTCGAATCGATCGCAAAGCCCTATGCCTCGCGCTCTACCTCGTTCACGCATTCATTCTTGATGGTGCCGACAAGCGACTGCAGGGCATCGACCACGTGCGGACGAATGTCTCCGCCAATGAGCACGAGCATGATATCGTCGCCCACGGAAAGCTCGCCGCTCGCCAGCCACACGCGCACATAGCCGATGCCGGGCATCGCGCGCGTGGCTTCGATGGCAGACCGCACCTTTTCGGCGTCGTAGTCAAAGACCATGCCGCCCACCTTGTGGCCCGGCGCCACGCCACCGGTCTCAACTCCGCGCACCTCGGCCTTGGGCGTCGCACGCACCACACCGTTATGCGTCAGATACATACCGCACGCAGGCGCCGACGAATCGGCTTTGGCCTCGCGCAGCCAAGCATCAATCGAAGGCATCGTTTTGCCATTCTCGAGCATCATTTCCTCCTTTTACCGTCATCGAGTAGCTCATTTGGGACGGGCTACTCTCAACAATCTATCCCTCGACCGGCGTGAGCACCATGACGGCGCGCGTATTGCTAAATGACAGCGAGCGACAGGTCACGAGCGTCACGACCTTGGTTGCCGAGGCAGCGCGATCGCCTGCATCACTCGCCACTGCCGAAGCACCGTCGAGCATCTCGGACAGGTAGTTCTTGAGCCCGTCGTCACCCTCAAAATTAGGCGTGCGTGCCTTGGCATACGTATCCTCGACGACCTTGGTCGCCAGCGGTCGCAGCTTATACGTTGCATCGCGCGTGATGTAATACACGTACTCGATGCTATCGAATGTCGCTTGGTCGGTGGTGTCCGAAATCACGTTGAACATCGACCCGTCATTCATGTGGTGGCCGTAGATCGTGGTCTGCTGGTCAACCATTCCCGGCGCGGTGTCATCGCTATCCAGGAAAATGGCCCCGGACGCATTGGCCGTACCGTCGAACAGCGTGTTGAGGTATTTGGAGTTGTTGTTGGTCTGCACCACGGGATAGTTGATGTTGGTTCCCGGCACGTAAATCCAACCCACAATCTCGGGGTTTGTCTGAGCAAGCGCATCGAAGTCGATAATCGGCACGCCGCTGGCGTCCTTATCGCTTACATATTGCTTCTCGATTTTCTGGTATGAATCGCTCGCCTGCTTATAGCCAATCTGAGCATTGATAAAGATAGCGGCGGCGGCGACAATCAGACCGATGCCCACGATGATGAGCAGAATGGGGATGATGGAGCGGCGTTTCTTGCGCGGCGGCTCGGTGTAGCTGGACGGAGCGCCGCTCGGTTGCCTCGTCGTCCGGGTCCGCTTCTTTGCCGTGCCATATGACGAGGGGCGATACGCAGCCGGCGTATCCTGACGGCGATGGGACGTCGGCGTTACGGGGCGCGGCGCACGAGCCTGTTGAGGAGAGGATGCCCGACCCTGCTGCATGGAGCGGGCCGATCCCGCCTTGGATGGATCGGGGATCTGAGAAGCCGAGAAACGTTTTCCCTGATAGTCGGACATGACTCTCCCTATGATTACGGCGGAATGGCAAGCCGCTTAGGCGTCGGCCATCTCCTGCTTCATTTTCTCGATAACCTTGCGGTACTCGGGGTCGCAAGCACCCAGAATCTGCGTGGCATAGATGGCGGCGTTCTTGGCGCCGTTGATGGCAACGCAGGCCACGGGCACACCCGAAGGCATCTGCACCATCGACAGTAGCGAGTCCATACCGCCCAGGTCACTCGTCTTCATAGGCACACCGATAACCGGCAGCGGCGTAAAGGCAGCCACGACACCACCCAAGTGAGCGGCCTTGCCGGCGGCGGCGATAATCACTTTGATGCCGCGATCGGCAGCAGTCGAGGCCCACTCGTGGACCTTTGCCGGCGTGCGGTGTGCGCTCGCAATGACGAGCTCATAGGGCACACCAAGCGCCTCGAGCTCGGCGGTGCAGCCTTCCATAACGCCCAGATCGGACTTGGAACCCATGATGATCCCGACGACCGGCTTTTGATCTGCCATAAACAAAGACCTCCTGTTGAGAGCGGCGACGCGGCGGATCCGCGACCCTTAACTACTGAGAGTAGTATAGCTGCTCCCGTCCCTGCGGTCTTTGTGGTGGCGGCTGAACCTTTCCCTCGGGAAACTTCGCGAAGCCCAGTTCCCGAGGGAAAGGCTCAGCCGCCACCACAAAGACCGCAGGGACGGGAGCAGCTATACTACTCTCAGTAGTTAAGGGTCGCGGATCCGCCGCGTCGCCGCTCTCAACAGGAGGTCTTTG
>DBFOPE010000059.1:0-2948 GCA_048429085.1 Collinsella sp. | reverse complement strand
GCCGTAGGCGGCTTCCATATGCGCCGAGTTCTGGAACAGCAGCACCACGATGACGCAGCCGACAAGCATGACGTTGTTGACCATGGGGATGTAGAGCTGGCCCTTGGTCTCGGCAGGGTAGAAGACCTGCATGTGCGGCATAAGGTCCAGACGGCTGGCCTCGGACACCAGCGAGAATGCGCCGGTGATGAGCGCCTGCGAGGCGATGATGGCCGCAACGGTGGAAAGGCCGACGGCAAAGGGACGCAGGCCCGGGGTGAGCATCTGGTAGAAGGGGTTGAGGTCGGCGATACCCATGAGCTCGGGGTTGGCGGCGTTGTTGATAAGCCACGCGCCCTGGCCCATATAGGAAAGCAGCAGACAGCACTTAACGAACGGCCAGGTGGCGTAGATGTTGCCGCGGCCCACGTGGCCCATGTCGGAATAGAGCGCCTCGGCACCGGTGGTGGCAAGGAAGCAGCTGCCCAGAATCATGATGCCCGCGTGGTTGTTGGGGCTCAACAAAAAGCCGATGCCACGCAGCGGGTTGAGGCACAGCAGCACCGCGGGGTGCTGGAAGACAAAGAACAGACCCGTGCCGCCCAAGAACAGGAACCACAGCGTCATGATGGGGCCAAAGGCGTGACCGATCTTGGCCGTACCGATACGTTGTACCAAGAAGAGCGCGATGATGATGGCAAGCGTGATGGCCACGACACGGCCCTGATCGTCACCCAACACAGCATGGACCGCCGGGATGGTGCGCAGGCCCTCGATGGCCGTGGTAACGGTAACGGCGGGCGTCAGGATGCCGTCAGCGAGCAATGCGGCGCCGCCCAGCATGGCGGGGATGATGAGCCACTTGCCGCAGCGCTTGACCAGGCTGTACAGGGCAAAGATACCGCCCTCGCCGTGGTTGTCGGCGCGCAGCGAGATCAGCACGTACTTGACGGTCGTCAGCAGCGTGACCGTCCACACGACAAGGGAGAGCGCACCAAGCACGAACTCCTCCGTGACGCTTCCGATGCCGCCGTTGCCGGCAACGAGCGCCTTGGTTACATACATAGGGCTGGTGCCGATATCGCCGTACACCACGCCCAGCGTGACGAGCATCGCCGAGATACTCACAGGAATCGCAGCGTGCGAGGCTGCCTCCTTGGCCTTTTGTTCCATAAGCCGGTTTCCTCCCAACTTTAACGTTCGAGGGGATTATAGGTAATCGGCCCATGTTTTAATGCACTGTTTTCCCAGCTAGATAAAGATTTATACAGTCTTTAGGCTACCGCGGCGATATGGAATGTGACAAAGGGACTGTCCCCTTGTCACATTCGTCATTTTCCGAGCCAGTTTTTGAACCACCACTCCATGGAGCGACTCATCTCGGCCATAAAGGGACTGGTGTGCTTGCGGGTATAGATGTCCACGACGCGCTCCCCCACCTCGCGGGCATGCGGGCGAAACATCGCATCCATCTCGGCCACCTGCGCGTCCATGGTCGCGGCATCGGCGCGGCGATAGCGTTCCTCGTGTACCAGGTTTACCACGGGGTGCGCGATTGCCGGGCGTTCCTTACGGGGCGTGCCGATGATGAGCATCGACAGCGGCACGGTATACGCAGGCAGATCCAGCAGCTCGGCCACTTCCTCGGCATTCTCGACGATATCGCCGATGTAGCAGCTCCCCAGGCCCAGGGCCTCGGCGGCGACCACGGCATTTTGCGCGGCGATCACGGCGTCCTGTGCCGCGATGGCAAAGTCGCCCAGACCCGGCGCGCGACGGGGCGACTTGCCCGTGCGCTCTACAAACTCGGGCTCAAAGCAGCCCACATGCTCAAACAGATCGATCCACTTGGCATAGTCGACCACAAATATAAGTGCCCAGGGCGCCTTGGCAATCATAGGCTGATGGTCGCACAGGTCGGCCAGGCGATCGAGCGTGGCCTGCTCGCGGATGCTCACGATGGAATACATCATCATGGCGCCCGCCGACGGCGCACGGCTCGCCGCGTGCAGAATCGCTGCCCGCTGCTCGTCGGTCACCGCCACGGGACGGTCGTCGTCATCGCGCGCAAAGGCACGCGTGGACGAGCGGTGCTCCAAGATGTCCAGCACCGCGTTACCCGTAGTCTCGACCGGATAACCGTTCGCATCCACGCCCGCAGCTCCGCCGCAGTGCCCGGCACCCGTCATACAAACCCGCTCGCCCATAGCTCTATCCTCGCCAATTCTTTAAGAAGCCTTTACGTTTCCGTGTAATTCCCGTCCATTATCGCGCAGGTCGCCACTACATTGCGCCACACCGCCGCACATGCGCGTTAATATGGCTGGTTGTTGTGCGCAGCCCGCAAATGCAGCGCATATTTAGGTAACAATCGGGTAAACCCCCGCTTTCGTAGGTTTTAAGTTTGTGAGGAGTCTCAGCATGTTCGCTGCCGCCATCTCGCTCGTCGGTCTTGCGGCGACCGTCTACCTTGTTTTGCGCGAGGCCAAGGCCATTCGCGCTCAGTCGGGCACCGTTGCCAAGGGCGCCTTCGCCTGGAGCGTCGCCTTCGGCCTGTTCCAGCTCTTTTTGACCATTTGGGGCGCTATTGGCCTCGTCGCGCAAAACGAGCCGCTCGCCTTTGTGATGCTCATCCTGACCAACGCCATCCTCACCGGCTGCGCTTGGGCCAGCATCGCCCGCGACCGCATCACCCCGCGCGTCTTTGCGTTCGCTGCTACCGATGCCCCCGCCCCCACCGGCAAGCTCGCCCGCCTGCGCGGCGCCTTTGTGGGCAAACCGCTCGTCGCCGCCGTCCTGTGCCTGCTGCTCGCCGGCGTCTTTGCGCTGCTGGGCATGGAGGTCTCGTCCAACCACGACTTTACCTGGGTCTACCCCCTGTGCATCCTGCTCGAGTGGGCCATCATCACCACGCTCATGGTCGGCCTGTTCTTCCTGTTCCAGCGCCACGGCGCAGCTCCCGCGGTCCT
>DBFOPE010000058.1:0-7600 GCA_048429085.1 Collinsella sp. | reverse complement strand
AACGTGCTGCAGCCGCAGGACAAGGTGTTTGGCCTTATGACCTACGGTGGCAAAAACAAGTGGTACGGCAAGGATATCGATGGCATCTGCCGCATGAGGCAGGCCATCTTTATGGGCGTCTACGGCTGTCCCGGCTTTGATACGTGGGGGCCGTTCAAACTCACCGGCGGCGTCCAGAAGGGACACCCGACCGCTGAGGAAATTAAGGGCGCCGTCGACTTCTTCGACAAGATCGAAGACGAGTATGGCGACATCATCGTCGAAGAGTACGCCAAGCGCGAGAAGCGTCTAGCATACGAAAAGGAGCATCCCGCGGGGGGTCTTGTGGCCGGCGTCAAGCGCACGGCAAAGAAGATCACTAACAAGCTGTAACTGTTAAGGTGCTTTTGAGCGTTTAACCCATACGGCGGGTCCGAGCAGATTCGGGCCCGCCGTCTTTTTCTATCGTTAATCGGTAAAGGCGTTGCCGACGCTCTGGCCGCCAACATACGTCTCGACGAGGGTGAGCTCATGGTCGAACACGACAAAGTCGGCGTCGCGACCCGGCATGATGCTGCCGCACTTATCCTCGATGTGCGCAGAGCGAGCCGGCACCTCGGTTGCCATGCGAATGGCGATATCAGCGCTGGCGATGCCCCAATCGACAATGTTCTTGACGCCCTGGGCAAGCGTGAGCACCGAGCCGGCAATGCTTTTGCCGTCGGCGAGCCAGCACAGGTTGTCCTTCATGATGACGTCCATGCCACCACTGGTGTAGCTGCCCTCGGGCATGCCGCCGCAGCCCAGGCAGTCGGTGATGAGCACCGTGTGCTGCCAGCCCTTTGCCTGCAGCAGTGCCTTGATGGCGGCAGGGTTTACGTGCTTGCCGTCACAGATGATCTCGGCGTAGGTCTCGGGCGTGGACATGGCAGCACCCACGACACCGGGCTCACGGTGATGCAGACCGCGCTGGCCGTTATAGGTATGCGTAAAGCAGCTGGCACCGGCATTGATAGCGGCGATGCACTCATCGTAGGTGGCGTCGGAGTGACCGATGCTGGTCACCACGCCCTTGGCGTTCAGAGCAGCCGCATAAGCAGCGGCACCGTCGCGCTCGGCGGCCATGGCGCTCTTAACGATGCGACCGCCCGCAGCCTCCTGCCACTGGTCGAAAACCTCCTCGGAGGGGTCAATCAGGTAAGCGGGGTTCTGCGCGCCCACGTGCTTCATGGTAAAGAAGGGGCCCTCCAGGTAGATGCCCTGAATGCGGGCACCGCAGAAGTCGGGGCCGCGGCCCTCGTCCGCCTTGGCGATAGCAGCGCAGGCGTCCTTGATCTGTTCGACGCCATCGGTGAACGTCGTGGGCAGCCAGCTGGTGGTACCGCGACGGGCGAGCTCGGTTGAGCTGATATCGATGCCCTCGGGATCGTTATCGGTAGTTGAGTGGTTGTAGAAGCCATGGATGTGAGTATCGACCATACCCGGTGCGATCCACGATCCCGTGTAGTCCTTAATCTCGCAAGAGGGCTCGTCGGCCTGCCAGGCGCCAAAAACGCCATCCTCGACCATAAGATAGCCGCCCAGTTGCGGGCCTGCCGGCAAGAAGAACTTGTCAGCCTTAATTGCGTACGTGCTCATATGCACTCCTCGCTTCTAAAGCAGTTGACTGTGGTAATGCTTATACCCAGCTCACGTAAAACAAAAAGCGCCCGCCCGCCGTTATGAGCGGACGGGCGCCCTTACAGGGGGACGCGATTAAGCGGTGAAGGGGTGAATCGTCACGCCCTTAACCACGCGGTTGACCGTGCCGGTGGGGCTCGGCGTATCGGGCGTGTTGCCCACGCGGACGGAGTTGAGCAGGCTGATAGCCTGGGCAAACATCACGAACGGCAGAGCAAGGTAACCCTCGGGAAGTGCCTCGTAGCCCTTAAAGGTGAAGGACTCACCCTCATAGACGGTGGCACCTTCCTGCTGAACGGCGATGGTGTGCTGAGCGATCTCGTCGCCACCGATCTCGTTGAGGATGTCGATGTCGTACTGACGGGTGTAGGCGTCGTTGTTGACGAACACGAAGACGAGCGTCTTATCGTCGACGAAGGACTTAGGTCCGTGACGATAGCCCATGGAGGTGTCGTAGGAAGTAGCGACCAGACCGTGAGCGAGCTCGAGGATCTTGAGCTGGCTCTCCTGAGCAAGGCCACCGAAGGAGCCAGAACCCAAGTAGGTCACGCGGTTGAAATCGCCAGCCAGGTAATCGGCGATCTCGGGCTCACGGGAGATGACCTCCTCGCCCATCTTGGCAATCGTCTCGACCCACTCGGCCTTCTGCTCGTCAGAGGCAGTGTCGAAAATAAGGGTGGAGAGCAGGGTCATGCAGGAATAAGAACCGGTCATGGCGAAGCCCTTGTCGTTGGCGCGCGGAATGAGCAGCGTCAGCGCATTGGGATCATCGGCAGACTCGACGGCAAGCTTGCCCTCGGGAGCGCAGGTGATGTTGAGGAACTTGACGTTGTGGACGAGCTCCTTGGCAACGGCAACGGCGGCAAGGCTCTCGGGGCTGTTGCCAGAGCGGGCAAAGGAAACCACGAGCGTGGGATCCTCGGCGCGCAGGAAGTCGCGCGGGGCGCTCACGATGTCGGTCGTGGCGATGGGCTTAAAGTCGTAGAGATCAGTGTTGCCAGCGTGACGCAGGTACGGGGCGCAGGTATCGCCAACGTAGTCGGACGTACCGGCACCGGTGAAGACAACGGACAGACGACCCTCGCCCATAGCGCGAGCCTCGGCCAGGAAGGCCTCGATGGCCTCCTTGTTCTCGCGATAGATGTTGAGCGTATCACGCCAAAGCTCGGGCTGCTGAGCAATCTCGGCCGTGGTGATCTGGGCGCCGAGCTCGGTGAGCTCCTCGACACTCTTCTCGAACATTTTTAATACCTCTCTCTAGAAGTAATCCTCTGACGTGCAATTATACACTTCGGTTGGTTATCTGGTAGTAACCAGTTAAATGCAAAGAATCACCATATGGAAACGATGCGAGCACTAGTTACTGCGCTGGTGGTAAACCTTGTATTTAAACTGATCGGCACGAGCAACCGAGAGTGTGTACTCCACTACCTCGTTTGACTCGTTATACGTAGTCCTGACCAAATCGAGCACAGGCGAGCCCTCGACAATTCCCAAAAGGTGGGCATCGGTGGGACGGGCTATGCTCGCATAGAACTCCTCTTCGGCCACGCGAATCTTTTGCTGAAAGTCCTGCTCAATCACATCGTAAAGCGGCTTACGCTCCAGCAGCGGTCGCTTTAGGGACAGAAATTGACGAACCGGTAGATAGCTGCGTTCGACCATCATGGGCATGTTGTCGGCAGAGCGAAGGCGCTTGAGCTTAAAAATGCGATCACCGATGCGCAATCCCATATGCTCGGCCAGATTCTTATCGGCCTCCATCTCGCAAAACTCGAGAATCGTGGTCTCGGGTTCTCGACCCATCGCGCGCATCTGCTCGGTAAAGCTGTAGGACTGCATAAGATTGGTTGCTTTTGCCGAACGGTCGGTCACAAAGGTACCGCGACCGTGCTGCCGAACCACCAGTCCTAAACGCTCCAGTTCCTGCAGAGCCAGGCGTACCGTAGTGCGCGAGAGACCATAGCGCTCCGAAAGTTCGCGCTCGGAAGGAATCATGTCACCGGCGCGATATTCATGGTCAATCTTTTCGGTCAGAATATCGACCAGCTGATCGTACAGCGGTTGCTTACGCGCTCCGATCGCCATCCTATCCTCCCTTTTGCTCGAATTCGGCTAACTACCTAGGGTGTTTAGCATTATCTGTCTGCCACACCCGAATCAACAAGAAAACAAAAGCCGCGCGCTCTTTCGAGCACGCGGCTTTTAACATACACATGGCTTAAGGGGTCGGGGTGTGAGCCGCGTAGGGACACACCCCTCAAGCTAGAGCCTTACCAGATGCTCGGCCAGAGACCAAGCGGGCCAGCGCCCAGGATGCCAAGGACGAAGAGCAGGAGAATGCCCTTGGTCGGGGTCCAGCTGTGCTTAGCGAACATGTAGTAAAGCAGCAGCGTAAGCATAAGCGGGACGAGCTTCGGGACGATGGTGTTGAGGGTGTCGGCAACAGAGAAGTTGACCGGATCCTCGGTAACGGTGCCGTAGGTAACGGACTCCATGCCGTTGCCCAGATCGGTGACGCCGCACTCGACAGCGTTGCCGTCGGCATCGGAAGCGGTGAGGGCGTTGCCGTCCTCATCGGTCATGGCGATGGTACCGGCCTCAGCGGTCTCGGTATCGATACCCTCCATACCGGTGAAGTTCTCGGCCTCCTTCTCGGAGACGATCACGGTAGTAGCGGAGAGGCCACGGGTGGTGCCGTTGGGGATCTGGAGGTTGATCTGGGTGCCACCCATGGTGACGACCAGGCAACCGACGACGAAGACGCCCATGATGGAAGCGGCACGCGTGAAGGCCTGCATGTTGGCGGTCAGAGCGTCAATAGCGCTGGTGCCAAGCTTGTAGGACCAGTTCATGAGCCAGAAGCGCAGAGCGAACTGGACGACGTTGAAGATCACCAGGAAGATGATCGGTGCAGCGGCGTTGCCGTTGATGGCCATGTTGGAGGTGATGCCGGCCGTGATAGGCACGAGCGTCAGCCAGAACAGGGCGTCACCGATACCACCGAGCGGGCCCATTGCGGCGACGCGGACGGCGCGGATCGTGGGGATGTCAACCTTGTTCTGCTCGAGCGAAAGCACGATGCCCATAACAAAGGTGACAAGGAACGGGTGGGTGTTGAAGAACTCCAGGTTGTGGCTCATGGAAGCCGCGAGGTCGTTCTTGTTGGTGTGGATCTTCTCCAGACCGGGGATGATGGAGTAGAGCCAGCCAGCGGCCTGCATGCGCTCGTAGTTGAACGATGCCTGCAGGAAGCAGGAGCGCCAAGCCATCTTGTTGAGGGTCTTCTGGTCGAGCTGCGGAGCAGGAGTGAGATCCTCGTAGTGCTCCGGGATCACATACTCATTAGATGCCATCTTCGAAGTCACCTCCGTCAGAAACAGCTGCACCCTTCAGCTCGGTCTGCTGCTGGAAGTCCCAGAAAGCGATGCCGAAGCCGATGAGAGCGAGGATGAGCAGAGCAGGGGTTGCCAGCGAATCGTTGGCAACGGTGATGAGCGCGAGGCCAAAGCCCATAAGGAAGAAGCCCCACATATCGCGGTTCATCATAACCTTGAGCAGGACGGCGAAGCCGACGAAGCGCATCATGCCGCCTGCAGCGGACAGACCGGTCTGCAGCCAAGTCGGGATGGCAGAAGCGATGGTCTGACCGATGGTAGCGCCAGCGATGAAGAACAGGGTGACGACGACAGCGAAGATCAGGCCGAGCAGAGCCATGGCGAAGTAGTTCAGGCGCTCGATGCCCTTGGTGTCCGCGTTGTGAGCCATGTTATCGGCCGTGGACATAAGCGGGGACATAAGCGTGAAGACCAGGGTAACGCCAAGCTGGCCAAGCAGAGCGAACGGAATGGCGAGGCCGACTGCCGCGTTGGGCTCGAGGCCCGTGGCGATAGCGAGAATGGCTGCCATGATGCCGCCGATGACGGCGTTAGGCGGCTGAGCGCCTCCGATCGGCATGTTGCCGATCGTCATGAGCTGATAGGTACCACCCACGAGAAGACCGGTGTTGAGGTCGCCAAGGATAAGACCGATGACGGCGCCGGTGACGATGGGCTGATAGAGAGACTCGAGGAAGTCAAACTGGTCGATTGCCGCGATGAACGTGACGACGAAGACCAGAGCGATCTGGATGATCGAGTATTCCATCTTGCTCCTCCTTTCAAAATGTATGTACGCACTTTGGATTTCACGTACAGAACGTCAGGGTTTCACTCCTGACAACGTGGATCACGAGGATTACGAGAAGAGCTTGCTCGTGTCCTCAACAGGCGTGCTCGGAACGCGCCTGATCTCCAACTCCACCCCCAATTCCTGCAGCTCTTTAAACGCAGCGACATCCTCGTCGTTAACTGCGACGGAGGTGGCGACTTGGCGCTTTCCTTCCGACATGTGCATGTTGCCGATGTTTACCTTCTTTATAGGCACACCGCCCTTGACGAGCGTAAGCACGTCTTCCGGTGTTTCGGCCACGATGAAGATCTTCTGGCGCGGGCTCGCCTTGCCAATGACGTCGATGGTCTTCTGCAGAGAGAAGAAACGCGTAGCGACGCCGGCGGGAGCGGCCATCTTCATGAGGTTCTGGCGCATGGTGTTGGACGCCACGTCGTCGTTGGCGACGAGGATGAGGTTGGAGCCCAGGGTGGAGTTCCACTGGGTGGCAACCTGACCATGAACCAGTCGGTTATCGATGCGGGTAAGAAGAATGTTGGGTTCTGCCATGTTGATCAGCTTCCTTTCGTTATTTGCTGACGACAGTTACTTGATCTCCTGAATCGCGTAACGCGAAACATCTACGACGGCTCCGGATCGGACTTTGATCTGGACCTTCTCGCCTTCGATGCCTTTGACGGTTCCGTAGATACCGCCGGCGAAAAGAACCTCTTGACCCGGCTTGAGCTCGGTGTGCAGCTCCTTGAAGTACTTCTGCTTCTTCTTCATGTTGATTTGCGACCAGATGGTGTAAATCAAGCCCATGATGACAAGCAGGCCTAAAAGGGCGACCGAGGAGCTCAGGACGTTGGCTCCGAAATCGGCCATTAGATGCCGTCCTCGTCGCCGAAGATATCCTCTTCCTCGGAGCCGGCAACGGATGCGACCGTCTGGGCGGTGACGCCCGTCTGGCCAACGGTCACGGCCTGCTCGCCAAGCTCGGCGAGCGTGGCATTGCCGCGGAGGAACAGAAGCTCAATAACCATGGGAAGGTTGGTGCCAGTCAGAACCTCGACGTTGTCGACATCCTGGGCAATCATCATCGACTGGTTGAACGGGGTGCCGCCAAGCAGGTCGGTAAAGACGAGCACGCCATCGCACTCCTCGCGCATGGCGGTAATAGCGGCGCGGAGATCCTCACCGTAGGAAGCAGCCTGGTCGCCCTCAAAAGGAACGACGGTAAAAGCGGGCTGGTCGCCGGCAACCATAGCGATAGCGCTAGCTAGGCCGGGTGCGAACTGTCCATGACCGGTAAGAATAAAGCCAACCATTCAAATTTCCCTTCCGAAGGTGTGTACGATCTGAGTCCGATGATTTTCGGAAGCCAGCGGGCGCTCGCCCTTAAAGCTTCTTAGAAAGCGTACTTTGAAGACCAGTGGTTTCTAAACTGGTAGTAACCACGTGACGTGTTGTTGTCACTATATCACCCCAGAAGAGGTCGCTTTCGTTGATTCATACGGTAAAACGTTTTTGCACCGCTCACGGTGATATTTCGACCGTTTACCGGTCGTTAACACTTCTACCTGCGGTTTTGAAACCGTTTCGAAATGCTTTGGCAAAAGATCGGATCTTTTCCTGTGTCTAAACAACGCAGGGCGGCTAAAAATAGCGTGTAGAAAAATTGCAGGTCATTGTGAAGATATGTGAATTGGTCTTTTTGACTTAATACCAGTTAGAACCAGTTTTGAGATTATCGGTGAACGGTAGTTTTCGACCGTTCACCGGTTACTTG
>DBFOPE010000057.1:0-4645 GCA_048429085.1 Collinsella sp. | reverse complement strand
AGTGTAGCACGCGCAGGTGGGCGACATTCAATTTAAGCTCCGTCTGGGGTCTGGACCTTGCGTCCGGCCTAGCGCTTCTTCTTGTTCTTCTTCTGCTTGCGCTGCTTGCCCTTGGTCTCCTGGGGCTTGTCGCCCTGCTTGACCTCGGCGGCGGCCTTCTCGGCCTTCATTTTCTTCTTCTTGGTCTCGATGCGGAGTTTTTTGTTGATGCGCGCCTTAAGGAAGGGGCCGAACTGTTCGGCATCGCCACGGACGAAGGTGTCCTTGGGGATCGTCACGCCCTGGTCGGCGAACATGGCCACAAAGATGCGCTCGCCGTCGAGCACGTGGTCGAGCTTGTCAAACGGGAAGAACTGTGACTTGCCGCTCTTGCCCCAAACCATCAGGCCGTCCTCGTTGGCGGCGACGCGGCGATAGCGGCCACCCATGGACTCGTCGGCCTCGACGGCGTCGATAAAGTCGCGGGCGAGGGTGTGGTGCAGGTTTTTGCTCCACCAGGCCAAAAAAGCGCCGAATACGATCAGCACGACGCCAAACTTGATCCAGTTGCCGCCGGCCACCAGCATGCCGATGCCGATGAGCGCGGCAATCGCGGCGGCGACATACAGCGAGCCACGGCGCCTGGGCGAGGCGACCAGGCGCGCAAAGTCGGTGACGAGATCGTTTTCGTACTGATACTCGTTGAGGTACAGAATGCCGTCATCGGCCGCGGCCTGCTTCTCGAGCGCGACCTCGACCTGGTCGGCTGCTTCGGAGGGAACGAGGTTGCTCTCTGCGTCTGCCATGCTCTTTGGACTCCTATCGCGGCGGGCTCGCCGTACGGGTTATTATGAATGCAGTATGCCGTGCGACCGCTTGGCCGTCGCGGCAACAAGACTCAGTATACCCGGGGGAGCACCCATGGAATCGTTGTACCGAAAGTATCGCCCGCTCACCTTCGACTCTGTGGTGGGCCAGCAGCATATCGTCTCGACGCTCGAGCACGCCATCACCGAGGGGCGCCTGTCCCATGCGTACCTGTTCTGCGGTCCGCGCGGCACGGGCAAGACCACCATGGCGCGCATTCTGGCCAAGGCGCTGCTGTGCCGCAATGCCGAGGCGGCGCGCGCCGAGGGTGCAAGCGGCTGCATGCCCGACGGTACTTGCGAGGAGTGCGAGCTCATCGCCGAGGGCAACCACCCCGATGTCTACGAGCTCGATGCCGCCTCCCGCACGGGCGTGGACAATGTGCGCGAGGAAATCATCAACTCCGTCAACTTTGCCCCGGTGCGCGGCAAGTACAAGATCTATATCATCGACGAGGTCCACATGCTCACGACGGCGGCGTTCAACGCGTTGCTCAAGACGCTTGAGGAGCCGCCGGCGCACGTGATCTTTGTGCTGTGCACCACCGACCCGCAAAAGATTCTGGAGACCATCCTCTCGCGCTGCCAGCGCTTCGATTTCCACCGCATCGGCAACGAGGATATCGAGCATCGCCTGTCCTACGTGTGCGAGCAGGAGGGCTTCGATTACGACGACGAGGCGCTCGCCATCGTGGCGCGCCATGCCAAGGGCGGCATGCGCGACGCGCTCTCCACGCTGGAGCAGCTGAGCGTTTTTGGCAACGGCGCCGTGCATGCGGACGATGCCCGCTCGCTTTTGGGCGAGGTTTCGGACCAGATCCTGGGCGAGTTTTCCCGCGCCATTGCCGATCGCGATGTTGCCGAGCTGTATGGGCTTATTCGCGCGCAGGTCGAGGAAGGTAACGATCTGCTGGAACTGACGCGCGACCTGGTGGCGCACGTGCGCGACGTGTATGTTGCCTGCGTTGCCGGTGCCCGTGCCGAGTTGTTTGAGGGCGGCTCCGAGCAGGCCGAGGCGCTTGCTGCCGAGGCCGCTGCCTTTGGCGAGCATCCTGCCGACCGCCTGGCCCGTGTGCTGACAGTGCTTGACGATGCCGCACTGGAGATGAGGGGCGCGAGCGACGTGCGCCTGGTGCTCGAGATTGCCTGCACGCGTCTGGCGCGTCCCGAGGCTGATATAACGATTGAGGCATTGGCCGAGCGCGTGGCACGCCTGGAGGCCATGGTTGCCAATGCCGCCGTTCCGGCGAGCGTGGCCGCTGCTCAGGCTGCCGCGCCTGAAGCATCCGTACCCGCTGCTGCCCAGCAGCCGACGCTCATTTCGGGCGCCCGTGCTGCCGCTCCGGCGGCATCCGCTGCCCCCGCTGCTACGTCCGCGCGCCAGGGCGGTATGCCTTGGGACCGTGGTGCTGCCGCTCCGGCGGCTCAGCCTGCGCCCCGTTCTGCGTCCGTGTCAGCTTCCAAGCCTGCAGCGCCTGCACCTCAGCCTGCGCCGGCTCCGACGCCTCAGCCCGTTGCGGCCCCCGCGCCTGCCACCGCTCCGGCACCTAAGCCCCAGTCCAACAATGCCGCCCAGGTTGCCGCCGCCGGTGCTGCCGAGACGCCCGCGGTCGAGGATGCCGGAGAGCTGCAGCGCAAATGGGCCGAGGTTGTCGAGCGTGTCAAGGCACGTCAGGCTTCCTACGCAGGGCTTTTGCTCAACGCCCGTGCCACGGCCGACGACGGCTCCAAGCTCACGGTCTCGTTCCCCGCGGGTTCGACTTTTGCCATTAAGATGCTCGGTCGCGCCGACACGCAGTCGGTAGTCCTGCCGACAGTCAGTGCGGTCTTCGGTCGCCGTACCGTCGACTATGTCCTGGATGGGGGTGTCACGCCGGCTCCTCAACATGAGGAGCATTCTCCATCTGCACGGGCTGCGGCATCTGCGGACCCGCAACCCGTGTCCTCGGCGGCCCCTGCATCCTCGAGCGCCAGCGCTCCGCAGCAACAAGCGACGCCGGTGATGGCACCGACCCCGTCGGCGCCTAAGCCAGCCACGCCCAAACCTGCTGCTCCGACCCCCTCGCCCAAGCCTGTCGCGCCCAAGTCGTCTGACCTGGGAAAAGCCCCCTGGCTACGCTCCGACAACCCCGCCGGCGCTCCTGCCACGGGTAAGCTCCCGACCGAGCCCGCACCCCGCGCGCCCGAGCGCTCGGCTGCCCCCAAGGCTCAGCCTGTCGCGCAGTCCGCGCCGTGGGAATCCGAGCAGGTGCCCTACGACGACGCTATGGTCGGCGGCTTCGCCGGCGATGCGAGCGGGGACGATCTTCCTCCGTTCGACGTGCCGGGTGCGGCGTCCGCGCCCAAGTCCGCTGCAACTGCCCCCAAAGAGGAGGACGCTCCTGCAGCTCCCTGGGAGTCCAACCCCGGCGCCGGCAGCCCCTTCGGCCACCAGGGCGCAGCCCCGAGCATCCCGCAGACCGAGGACGAGGCCAAAGACCTCATCCGCAGCGTCTTCGGTCAGGCCACCATCTTCAAGCCGGTGGAGTAGCTGTACGGGCGGGTATACTGCTCAAGAAGAGATCTCTTTGCCCGGGCGCATCTGTATTTCGGACATGTGTAGTGTGGTGCCGCGTATGTCGCATTTGAGCAGACAGGTGCGTGACGGTCGGCCTAGGATGCTGAGGTCGATACGATACGTCGCATGGCTGTCCGTGTACTCGACTTGCTCGGCGTTGAGGGTTGCTCCGATTGTCAAAAAAGCGCCTGGTTCGGCATCGACAATCTTGGAGTCCTTTATCTTGACCTTGAACTCTTGGTAGAGGGACGGGCTGTTGTAGTAAATGGTTCGAGTTCCGTCGGTGCACTCATCGGTCGCTTCCCATTTGACGATGGGCTGGTCCGAGCTGGCTGTCAGCAGTTCTGCTCCAAAGGCTATGGCATGGGTGATGACAACCAGCAATGCCCAGCCGACAAAGAGATAGAGAACCAAATATGCAACGGGGTGTTTTGAGCGGATGTTTTGGAGCACGTCGGGGGCATTCATGGGGCACCTCCAAATTGCTGTCTATGGCAATCAAATTATACCTCGCCGTCATGAGCGCCGCCTCGAGTAGTGGCTCGGCATTTAGCCATTTAGTGGTACGCATTAAATGTCGGATTCCGGCTCTACAAGATTTAGCTTTCAATATTATGCAGATGCGAATTATTCAACTTTGCATAATCTATGGGTGCGGCTTGCGCTCCAGGACATGTATATCGACTGAGGTAACACGTCCGCCCCGCTCGCTGGCCTCGCGCCGTGGTACGATTTTTGAGTTTGAAAGTCCCGCCGTGCTCCGGCTGCCCTTGCAGCTCGGCGTGCGGCCGCACGTAAAGGAGCCATCATGGCCGGTATGAACATGCAGCAGATGATGAAGCAGGCTCGCAAGATGCAGGAGCAGCTTGCCGCCGCGCAGGAGAACCTCAAGTCCCAGACCGTCGACGCCTCTGCCGGCGGCGGCATGGTCAAGGTGACTGTCAATGGCGAGATGGAGCTCGTCAACCTCACCATCGACCCCGATGCGCTCGATCCCGAGGACGTCGATATGCTGCAGGACATGATCATGGCTGCCGTCAACGAGGCCGTCCGCGGCGTCAACGAGCTCGCCAACAAGCAGATGGGCGCCATCACCGGCGGTCTCAACATCCCGGGCATGCCGTTCTAAGACACGCATATATATGAGTGCGAATCACAGTCTGCAAAAACTGCTCGATGAGCTGGGTCGTCTGCCGGGCATTGGTCCCAAGTCGGCCCAGCGCATCGCCTATTACCTGCTCGA
>DBFOPE010000056.1:0-2593 GCA_048429085.1 Collinsella sp. | reverse complement strand
CTTGCCGTCAGCGCTCATGGCACGGGCAAAGATTGCCGCTGTATCTCCTTCGGCCGTTACCTTGCTGCGGATGATCGAGATGACTGCGGGTGTGACGCCCTCGCTGGTCTGGGCGATGATGCCGATGTTCTCGCCTTGGGGTTCGCGCCTCGTCTCGCCATCTTGGTTTTCGCTGTAGGGGATGGGGCCGTCGCCGTTCTCGACATAGCGGGCTATGGCCTTGACAACGGAGTCGCTGATGTAGATGTGGCCGCCCTTCTCGTTGGGTCGATCGTTTCTGGTGGAGAATGCAGCCGAAACCTCGCCTTCCGCAAACGCGTCCACGGTGGAGCCGTTCTTGACGACGATGTCGTCCTGGTAGGTGAAGAGGGCGTTGGCGCCACCGTATCTGCCTTTACTTGCACGGACCGTCACGTTTGCATGATCGAGGGTGATGCCCTTGTGGGCATAGACGCCATATTCAACACCGTTTACGTTGAGGGAGACGTTTGTGGCTGCGAGGCTGCCCTTGGCCTCGACGGCAGCGTCTTTCTCGGAGCTTGCCTTGACCTGGCTGCCGTCCGAGATGTTGATATTGCCGCCGCTCCAAAGGGCCTCACCATCGGCTGAGCTTGCCTCGACCGTCCCGCCACCCTTGATGGTGAGGTTCTTGTCGGCTCCAATACCCTTGTCCTTGGTAGCCCTGGCGGTGACGGCTCCGCTGTCGTCAATCGTGATATTGCCGTTTGCCCTGATGCCATCCGATGCACCCGTGGCGTTGACGTTGCCCGAACCTTTGATAGCGAGATCACCTCCGGCATTGATGGCATCAAACCCAGTGCTCGTGGCGTTGACGGATCCGGCTCCGTCGATGTTGATATTACCCGTGGTGAGGATAGCGTCCTCAGTAGATGTCACGCTGAGCGTGCCGCCCTCGTCGCCTTGGATATTGAGCTCGGCATTCTCGTTAGTGCCATGAGAAACGTTGATGCTTTCGATCCATTCGGCAGTGACGATGTTGGTTCCCGAGTAATTCACGTTGAGCTTGCCTGCGGCCTGGATCTCGCCGCCGTTATAGTTGTTGAGCTTCAAGTCGTCGGCGCCGTCCCACGACCAGGTACCGGCCTCGTCGCTCGCCGCGGTGTTGTACTTGTTGCCGCCGACCTTGACCCATTCCGCTGCGAGCGAGACGCTCGGCATGAGCAGCGAGCTCACCGTGAGCGCGCACACGGCGCCCGCGACGATGCGGCGCGTCACGCGGCGCCAGCTGCCGTGCGCGAGTCCTATGCGACGGCGAACGTTGGGTTCGGCAACATGGGCTCCGGCGGTAGTGTCATTGCGTTTGGGGGTCGTGAACAAGGCTGCCATGGTTGCTCCCGTTCTCATAGGGCCTATACGACTAGATTCAGCGTATCTGCTGGATGTTGCCGGCGGTAGTGCCGTTTGGAGGGCAAAATGGCCAAAATGGGGGAGAAATAGGCCGCACGCCGGCGCAGGGACCGGCGCTAAAAGAAAAGCGCGGGGCCGCATGGCGACTCCGCGCTTTATTGTTCAGCTTTTGCAGCCTTGCCTTTACGCTACGAAGAAGTAGACGAGGAAGGCAAGGGCCGCGATCCACCCGTCCCGTGCGAAAAAGTGTTTACGAGCGCTTGCGGCTCACCACGGCGCCCGCGGCGATGGCGGCTGTTCCTGCAAGGGCGGCTGCCACGATGGCTGCGTTCGAGGCGTCGCCGGTTGCCGCGAGCTTGCCGGTGGTCTTGGCTCCCGTGGCTGCAACTGCAACGGTCTTGGTCGTCTTCGTGCCCTCGGACTTGGAACCCTCGGGCTTGGTCTCGCCTGGCTTCTCCTCGGGAGGCGCGATGACCGTGCTCTTGGCGACAGCTTCGTTATAGGGGGAGTCGATCACAGCGTCGCCCGTGTCGATGGTTTGACCTACCACGTAGAAGATGCCGTCATCGAGTTCTTCCTTGTTGCGATAGCCAATGATCTTGCCGCCTGTGGGCGTCTGGATGGGAGCGCCTTCGATCTCGATGGTGCCGATTGTCTCGCCGTCCGCGCTCACGGCAAGGGCGAAGATTGCCGCCGTGTCTCCCTCAGCTGTGACCTTACTGCGGACAATCGAGATGGTCGCGGGCGTGATGCCCTCCTTGGTCCGGGCAAAGATGCCGATGTTCACGCCCCTATGCTCGGGAATGACCGCGCCACTTTGGTCGTTGCTGTAGTGATCGGGGCCGTCGCTACCGGACTCGACATAGCGGGCTATAGCCTTGACAACGGAGTCACTAATGTAGATGTGACCGCCCGCTTCGTTGGGGTAGTAGTTTCTGGTGGAGATTGCGGTCGAGAACTGGCCTTCTGCGAACGCATCCACGATCGAGCCGTTCTTGATGACGATGTCGTCCTCGTCGGTGAAGAGGGCGCTGGCTTCATCGTTCCCTGCACTTGCACGGACCGTTACGGTTGCGCCATCGAACGTGATGCCCTTGTAGACATAGATGCCATACCCAACGCCACTTGCGTTGAGGGAAGCGTTCGTGACCGTGAGGCTGTTTTTACCGTCGATGGCGGCGTCTTCCTCGGAGCTTGCCTTGACCTGGCTGCCACCCGAGATCTC
>DBFOPE010000055.1:0-3451 GCA_048429085.1 Collinsella sp. | reverse complement strand
GCGCCGGCGTTAAAGCCTTCAGGCAGGCCTGAGGTAATCTGCATCGATACTCCTTGTCAAAAGCCACGGGCTCGTTAGCTGGGCTTTTCTCGAACATTCTTCGAGACATATTTATCAGAGCGATTATAGCGCTAATGCGTCCTATAATGAGCTTGCCACACAAGGAAAGCTCAAGCACCGCGGCGTACATAATTGAAAGGTAAACCCGCTAGCAGCGGGTTTATTCGTGAGCAGCCGGGCGCCTGGAGCTTAGCGAAACGCTTGTAAGGAGTAACATGAGCGATTTCCTAAACCGTATGAAGTCTGCCGCCAAGGCCGACCTTAAGACGATCGTCCTGCCCGAGGGCGAGGATCCGCGCACCATCGTCGCGGCCACCAAGATCATCGAGGAGGGCCTGGCAAAGATCGTCATCCTGGGTAACCCCGACGAGATCGACGTTCCCGGCGCTACCGTCATCGATCCGCGCAATGCCGAGAAGCACGAGGAGTACGCGCAGAAGTTTGCCGAGCTCCGCGCCAAGAAGGGCGTCACCATCGAGCAGGCTCGCGCCCAGGTGATGGACGCTACCTACTTTGGCACCATGATGGTCAAGATGGGCGACGCCGACGGCCTGGTCTCCGGCGCCTGCCACTCCACCGCCGACACGCTGCGCCCCGCGCTGCAGATCCTCAAGACCGCCCCGGGCACCAAGCTGGTCTCGGCCTTCTTCGTGATGTGCACCGACACCCCGCAGTTCGGCACCGACGGCACGCTGATCTTCGCCGACTGCGGTCTCAACATCAACCCGTCCTCCGATGAGCTCTCCGAGATCGCCATCGCCTCCGCTCACTCCTGGTCCACCTTCATGGGCAACGTTGAGCCGCACGTGGCCATGCTCTCCTACTCCACCATGGGCTCCGCCGGCGGCGAGGTCGCCAAGAAGGTCCAGGAGGCCGTGAAATTCTGCCACGAGAAGGCTCCCGAGCTCGCCATCGACGGCGACCTGCAGCTCGATGCCGCCATCGTCCCCACCGTCGCCCAGCTCAAGGCTCCCGGCTCCTCCGTCGCCGGTAAGGCCAATGTGCTGGTGTTCCCCGACCTCGAGGCCGGTAACATCGGCTACAAGCTGGTCCAGCGCTTCGCCGGCGCCGACGCCTACGGCCCCATCCTGCAGGGCATCGCCAAGCCGGTTAACGACCTTTCGCGCGGCTGCTCTGCCGACGACATCGTGGGTGTCGTGGCCATCACCGCCGTCCAGGCTCAGATGGCTGAGTAGCGGACGCACTCCCCCGAAGGCCGTACGGGCTAACCCCTGAAAACGTCCTCGACCAATGAAACGCCCCCGTTCTGCTCCTTCGGAGCTACGAACGGGGGCGTTTCTGGTCTGCGGAGTGTTTTCAGGGGTTAGCCCGTACGGCCTTCTACAACTACGTAGTAATCAGGGTATCTGGGGTGGACGGCGGCTTGACTACGAGCTGGGGCTAAGGATCTGAACGAATGGGTGTCGTTGCTGGGAGCGCAGGCGTTGCTGGCGATAGTCACTTTGGGACTGGAATTTTCGCCTGCTAGCAAAAAGGTCTCCGGAGCTGTTGCTCTGGAGGCCTTTCGTTTACTTGCAAATGCGCGCGTTAGTTGTTCTTGGTCAGACGCTCGACGTCGTGGGCGATCATGTATTCCTCGTCGGTTGGGATGACCATGACCGTGACGGCGGAACCGGCGGCACTTATGACCTGCGGGCCGTTGCCCACAGCCTCGCGGTTCTTGTTGTTGTCGATGCGCACGCCCAGCCACTCAAAGCAGTCGCAGAAGGCCTTGCGGATCGACCAGTCGTTCTCGCCGATGCCGGCGGTAAAGGTGATGGTATCCACGCCCGCCATGGAAGCGATCATGGAGCCGGCCTGCTGCATAGCCTTATAGGCAAACATATCGAAGGCGAGCAGGCAGCGCTCGTCGCCCTCGGAGGCGCGCGTGCGGATGTCGCGGGCGTCGTTGGAGATGCCCGAGATGGCAAGCAGACCAGACTGCTTGTTCATCATGTCATCGACTTCCTGGTAGCTGTAGCCGCCCTCGCGCTGCAGGTAGCACACGGTGGCCGGGTCGATGGAACCACAACGGGTACCCATCATCAGGCCGTCAAGCGGCGTGAGGCCCATCGTGGTGTCGCGGCACACGCCGTCCTCAATGGCGGCAAGCGAGGCACCGTTGCCCAGATGGCACGAAAGCAGGCGGTGGCAGCGCGAGCCCAGGATCTCCTTGGCCATCATCCACTCGTAGCGGTGGCTCGTACCGTGTGCGCCGTACTTGCGCACGTGGTACTTGTCGCACACGTCCTTGGGCAGCGCGTAGGTGTAGGCGACCTCGGGCATGGTCATGTGGAACGAGGTGTCAAAGACGGCCACGTTGGGCAGCTCCGGATACTTCTCGCGGCAATATTCGATTGCCGCGGCCTCGCCGTAATTGTGCAGCGGAGCGAGCGGGGCCACCTCAAGGATCTTAGCCATGACCTCATCGTCGACGACCGCGGAATCATCGAAGTGCCAGCCGCCCTGAACGATGCGATGCCCAATGCCATCAATCGTAAAGTCGGTCTTCTCGAGCTCCTCGAGCACGCGAGCGATAGCAGAGCGATGATCGGGGAAAGGGACCTCCTCGGTCTGCTTGGCGCCACCGTTCTCGGAGTGGCCAAAGATGCCCATGTCCGAACCGATACGTTCGCAGTTGCCCTTGGCGAAAACCTCTCGGGTATCGGTATCCAAAAGCTGATATTTAAGGCTTGAGCTGCCGGCGTTGACAACAAGTACGTTCATGAGACTCCTTTGCAGTGCAATACGGTCGACGCAGACCCCTTAAGGCGGCCGCATTTTAATAAGAAGTTATCATATCTTGATAAATAGCTATCAGCATATCGCCCAACGAGCGCAAAAGAGGGGCCGAACGGCGCTCGGTCGTCCAGCCCCTCCCCTCTTGCAATTACTTGCCGTTGACGATGCGCTCGACGTCAGAAGCGATCATGAACTCCTCGTCCGTGGGGATGACGAAAATCTTGACCTTGGAATCCTTGGCAGACAGGCACCAAGCGCCGTCACCACGCAGGGCGTTGCGGGCATGATCCATCTTGACGCCCATAAAGGCCAGACGGTCGGCGACGCCGGCACGAACGGCCGGAGCGTGCTCACCGATGCCAGCGGTGAAGACCAGCGTGTCCATGCCGCACATGGAAGTGGCCATCTCGGCAGCCTTGGCGGCAATCTTGTAGACGAACATGTCGAAGGCAAGCTGAGCCTCGGGGTCACCAGCAGCGGCGAGCTCCTCGACGTTGCGGCAGTCGTTGGTCTTGCCGCCGGTCACAGCCAAAAGGCCGGACTTCTTGTTCATCATCTCGTCGACCTCGTCGAAGGTGTAGCCGCCCTCGCGCTGCAGGTAGCACACGGTAGCCGGGTCGATGGAGCCGCAGCGGGTGCCCATCATGAC
>DBFOPE010000054.1:0-8226 GCA_048429085.1 Collinsella sp. | reverse complement strand
CGCGCCTCCGCCAGCGCCTCGCGCATGAACTTCTCGTCGATTTCGGTGATCGTCATCGTTCGCCTTCCCTGTTGCAAATTCAAAACGATGCTATCATTACGACTCACGGAGAGATGGCAGAGCGGTTGAATGCGGCGGTCTTGAAAACCGTTGAGCGCGAGAGCGTTCCGGGGGTTCGAATCCCCCTCTCTCCGCCACTTCTAGTGATGCACCGGCGTCATGGTTCGCTCGAACAGCGCATCGACCACGTCGGCCATCTCAGGTCGACGCTCAAGATCGTGGCCCGATTCCCACCATATCGTGAAAAGTCGAATAATACCGCCGGCGACAAACTCAGACGTCGTCTCGAGTGACACGGGGGCCAGGGCATCCTCGGCAAGCACGTTCATCACACGCTCGCGGATGGAGTGGGCAATGCGGTCGCAAATAACGTTGGTCAACATGCCCGACATGCTGCTTGCCAAAATGTTATCCATGAGCCGCTCGTGCGCCAGAATCAAATCCATGGCATCGTCCAAAATCGCGTGCCGAAGCGCGCGCACGTCCTCGGCAGACACCGCGCCGGCCTCATCGGGCTGTTTTTGCGGCAAGCCCGACATGAGCTCATCGATATAAAAGGCGAAGTAATCGTTTTTATCGCGAAAGTGCTTATAGAACGTCGTGCGACGAATCATGGCCCGGTCGCAAAGCATAGCAACCGTCAAATCCTCAAACCGATACTCTTCCAAAAGCTCGGTAAAGGCATCGAACAGGGCACGATAGGTTTTCTTGATGCGAAGGTCCATCCGTATCGCCATCCTCAGGGCAAAGACAACACTCGTCAATCTGTCGCATATCTTACACCTGTACCTCGCGCGCTTTGCCCCGGTGCCGACCCCGCCGAAAACATAACGCTTGCCGGAAAGTTCGGCACGGCAAAACGTTGCGGGTATACTAGTAGCGTTATACCAACGGCAGCTGGCGCATGCCGCCGCGGCCATTCGAAACGGAGACATCATGATTACCGTCATCATCGGCATCGTTGTTGTCATTGTGATTGTCTGCGCCATCGCCGGCATCTACAACAACATGGTCACCAAGCGTAACCGCATCGATAACGCCTGGCAGAACATCGATACGCAGCTGCAGCGCCGCAACGACCTGATCCCCAACCTGGTCGAGACCGTCAAGGGCTACGCCAAGCACGAGCAGGAGACGCTCTCCGCCGTGATCAGTGCGCGTAACACCGCCGTCAAGGCCACCACGCCCGAGGCCAAGATGGAAGCCGACAACGTGCTGACCGGTGCGCTGCGTCAGCTCTTCGCCGTAGCCGAGGCCTATCCCGATCTTAAGGCAAACACCAACTTTACACAGCTGCAGGCATCGCTCGAGGATACCGAGAACAAGATTAGCTACGCACGCCAGAGCTACAACGATTGCGTGCTCAGCTACAACAACGCCATTCAGACGTTCCCGGCTGTCATCTTTGCCGGCATCTTTCAGTTTAAGGAGCGCCAGGGCTTCGAGGCCGCCGAAGCAGCCCGCCAGGCCCCGACCGTCAAGTTCTAGTAGTTTGACAGCGCATCCTTAATCGGTCAAATGTATAAACCGCCCCGTCGAGTGCATACTTCGACGGGGCGGTTTCCTTTTTCGCAAAGGTCCCCCTCTAAGCGCCGTGCATTTTTAGGAGTATTCAACATAACCAAGAGCTTCGGGCGCCACGATAAGTGCCAAAGACCGCGAATATCCCTGCAAATCAAACGCTGCCAGCCCATAACCCCGCCCATCATCCGTAGAAAACATCGAGAACTCCCGATTTTTTGCCCGAGGTCGGTATGCAGGGGCCTTCGATTGCAGAATACTCGCAAAAATGCACGTCGCCACCACCCCCACATGGCGCGAACCAAAACAAAAGCGCGGCCTTCCTTTCCGGCGCACTCCGCAGGACGAAAGAACCTCCGCCGCACGAAGTGCGCAGCGGAGGTTCTTTCATGTCCGAGGTCGCGCCGGAAAGGAAGATCGCCCTCGGGCCGGACAGCTAAGACAGCTTACGCGACGGTGTAAACCCAGTTGTGCTTGTCCTCGACAGCACCAGACTGGATGCCGGTCAGAGTCTCGCGGAGCTTCTTCATCACAGGGCCGATCTCGGTGTAGCCAGCCGGGAAGGTCACGGTCTCGTCGGCGCCGTAAACCTTGTTGTCGATCTCGCCAACCGGGGAGATGACGGCAGCGGTGCCGCACAGGCCGCACTCGACAAAGGTACCGGCCTTGACCTCGGCCCACTCGACGGGACGCTGGTCAACGGTCATGCCCAGGTCCTGAGCAACCTGAACGAGCGAACGACGGGTGATAGAGGGCAGGATGGAGTCGGTGTGCGACTGCGGAACGACGAGCGTGCCGTCCTCCTTCACGAACAGGACATTGGCGCCACCGGTCTCCTCGACATAGGTGCGGGACTCGGAGTCGAGATACAGGTTCTCGGCATAGCCCTCGCGATGGGCCTCCATCGTGGGCTTAAGGGACATGGCGTAGTTCAGGCCGGCCTTGATGTTGCCGGTGCCGTGCGGTGCGGCACGGTCATACTCGGAAACGCGCAGCTTGACGGGCTTGAGGCCGCCCTTAAAGTACGGACCGACCGGGGTCACGAGAATGCGGAACGTGTACTCAGGAGCGGGAGCCACGCCGATCACGTCACCGGAGCCGATCATAAACGGACGCACGTACAGGGTCGCGCCGGAGCCGAAGGGCGGAACCCAGGCGGCGTTGGCAGAAACGACCTGCTTGACGGCCTCAACGAACTTGTCCTTGGGGAACGGGGGCATCTCGAGGCGCTGGGCAGAGTTGTACATACGCTCGGCGTTCATGTCGGGACGGAAGCAGACGATGCTGCCGTCCTCGGCGGTGTAGGCCTTCAGGCCCTCAAAGACCTCCTGGCAGTAATGGAAGATACCGCCGCACTCGGAGACATGCAGGGTGTGGTCGGTGGTCAGGCCGCCCTCGTCCCACTCGCCATCCTTCCAATGGGCCTCGTAGCTGTAATCGGTCTTCATGTAGCCAAAGCCGAGGCTACCCCAATCGATATCCTTCTTCTCGACAGTCATATGCCGCTCCTTACATACACAGTTGCAAACTCGCGAACCCGCACGCAAGGACCGAGGCCGACCGCGTCGCAACGTCACACGCCCGGAGCGTAGAGCCGGACGGGACACGCAAACGGCATCAAAGCCGATGGCACGTCGATTCGCATGCACGAGATTGTACTCCCCGCACGCGTCTGATAAAACGTTTTTCTTTAACTAACTAAAGTATTTTCATTTGACCGAAGCTAAAGAGGCCCGCCGCCGTAAGCGGTGACGGGCCTCAACTGTACGGTCTGCGCGCTGGCTCGAGCTAGGCGTTCTTTTTACCGAGCTTAGCCTTAACCAGACCGATCACGGTCGGGATGATCGACACGGCGACAATCCCGATGATCAGCAGCTCAAAGTGCTCCTGCACAAACGGAATGCCACCAAAGAAGTAACCCAGCAGCGTAAAGACCGTCGACCAGGTAATGCCACCCAGCACGTTAAAGACGACAAAGTTGCGCCAGTGCATGCCGCCCATGCCGGCGATAAAAGGCACAAAGGTGCGGATGAACGGGAAGAAGCGACCGAGGAAGATGGCCAGATGGCCCCACTTATCCAGGAAATCCTCGGACTTTTTGATGCGCTCAGGCGTCATGGCCTTTACCTTGCCCGAAGCAATGATCTTGCGGCCAAAGAAGTGGCCGATCATAAAGTTGCACTGATCGCCCAGGATGGCTGCGGCCCATGCGGTGGCCAGAAGCGCCACGATGTTAAAGCCGCCGTTATGGGCAAAGAAGCCCGAGGCAAACAGCAGCGAGTCGCCGGGAAGGAACGGGAAGAACACCACGCCCGTCTCGATAAAGATGATTAGGAATACGCAGCCGTAGGCCATAAGCGGGCCGGCGGCGATCCAGCTGGCGATCGCGGTGCGCGGGTCCTTAAGCAGCTCGGCGATAAAATTGATGAAACCCATGAAGTAAAACCTCTCAGTTGTGGGCGCGGACACGTCCAAGTTGACCAGTATACGGTTGCGGCGCGAGCACGGGCCAAACCCCTCAAAAGTCTTACTTCATTACCAGCAAGTTTGCATAACTGACACCTGTCGCCCAAAGCGAAGCAAGATCGCCCTTCCTAATCCCTAGCGAATCGCTATACTTTATTGAATCGCATTGTCACGGCGCTAAGGGAGGGCGGCCGGTGAGCTTTATCAATACCATTCGCGAGGACATCAAGACCGTCCAGGCGCAAGACCCCGCCGCGCAAAACGGTCTGGTCATCTTCCTTTCCTATCCTGGCCTGCACGCCAAGTGGAACCACGTGCCCGAGCACTGGCTGTGGGAACACGGCCATCGCTCACTCGCCCGCGTGCTCTCGCAAATCACCCGCCACATCACCGGCGTCGAGATTCATCCCGCCGCGCAGATCGGCAAGCACTTCTTTATCGACCACGCCATGGGCGTCGTTATTGGCGAGACTGCCATCGTGGGCGACAACTGCGTGCTCTACCAGGGCGTCACGCTCGGCGGCACCGGTAACGAGACCGGCAAACGCCACCCCACCCTGGGCAACAATGTCACGGTGGGCACGGGCGCCAAGGTACTTGGCAACATCCACATTGGCAACAACGTCAAGATCGGTGGCAACTCGGTCGTCGTCAAGGACGTGCCCGACAACTGCACCGTCGTGGGCGTGCCGGGACGCATCATCAAGCGCAACGGCTGCCGCGTGTTCGAGGAGAGCTTCGACGCCAAGCAGCATCGCGAGTACATGCCCGACGATGCCGCCGAGCAGAGCGCCCTCAATCGTCAGGGCATCACCGAAAACGCCCGTCGCGTCAAAGAACTCGAGCAAGAGGTGGCCGAGCTCAAAGCCCTCGTCGCCAAGCTCGTGGACGAGCGCTAGAAGCGGACGGCCACCGACAACATTGACGCCAACACAAAAGGCGCGCCAGGGAATCCGCCCCCGGCGCGCCTTCTTTTCGATGTGACATGCGGGGCTGCCCCTTTGTCACCTTATGCGAACTGGCTTAGGTAGAGGTCGGCATAAGCGCCCTCGGCAGCCAGCAGCTCCTTGTGCGTACCCTGCTCGATGATATTGCCGTGATCCATGACCAGGATGAGGTCGGCATCGACGATCGTCGACAGACGGTGCGCGATCACAAAGCTCGTGCGCCCGCGCATGAGCGCGTCCATAGCACGGCCGATGGCGAGCTCGGTGCGCGTGTCCACGCTCGACGTCGCCTCGTCCAGGATGAGGATCGCCGGGTTGTTGAGCAGCACGCGCGCAATGGTCAGCAGCTGACGTTGGCCCTGGCTAATGCTCTCGGCATCGTTAGCCACACGCGTGTCGTAGCCCTGCGGCATAGTACGCACAAAGAAGTCGACCTGAGCGGCACGTGCGGCCGCGACAATCTCCTCGCGCGTCGCCTCGGGACAGCCATAGGCGATGTTCTGTGCAATCGTGCCATCGAATAGCCAGGCGTCCTGCAACACCATGCCAAACTGCTGGCGCAGCTCGCCGCGGTCCATGCGGCTCGTGTCCACACCGTCGAGGGTAATGCGACCACCGTCGATCTCGTAGAAGCGCATGAGCAGATTGATGAGCGTGGTCTTGCCCGCGCCCGTGGTTCCCACCACCGCGATCTTTTGACCCGGCTCGGCGGTAAACGACACATCGCTCATAAGCGGCTTGTCGGGCGAATATCCAAAGCGCACGTGTTCAAAAGCGACACGGCCCTCCACCTTGCCTGGCAGCTTGGCGGCGGCCGCCGGCAACGGATCGGCTTCCATCTCGGGCTCGTCGAGCAGGTCGAACACGCGCTCGGCGCTCGCCAGCGCGCTCTGCAGCGAGTTAAAGGTAAACGACAGCTGCGTCATGGGCTCGGATGCCTCGTAGATAAACTGGAAGAACGCCTGGAACACGCCGACGGTCATATGCCCGGCAACCAACATGCTGCAGCCCACAAGCGCAATCACGATTTGCGCCAAGCGGCCGATAAAGCGCACTGCGGGACCGACGGCGTTAATCATAAAGTCGGCCTTGGTGCTCACGCGCGCCAGCTCCCTCGAAGCCTCGTGCACCTCGGCAGAGCTCTGGCGCTCGCGGTTAAACGCACGGATTACCAGACGGCCCGAGTAGCCTTCCTCGACCGCGCTCGTAATCTTGGACACCCACTCCTGGCGCTCGCCCGTCACATCGTGCGTGCGGCGCGAAACGACCTTCGTCACCAACAGCGAAAGCGCCGTAAAGAACAAAAATACAAGCGTGAGCGGCACGCTAAACACGAACATCACGCTCACGGCGCCCACCACGGTACCGATCGACACCAGAAGCTGCAGCAAGCCGCGCTGCATGCTCTCGGACATCTTGTCCAAGTCGTTGGTCGCACGGCTGACGACCTCGCCGGGACGATGCGCGTCAAAGTAGGCAAGCGGCAGACGGTTGAGCTTTTGTGCGATGCGGTTGCGTAGGCGCAGGTTGAGGCGCTCGGCAACGCTCGACATCAAAAAGCTCTGGAGTGCGTAGAACGAGGCGGCGGCGGTCCAGATCATAAAGTAGATGAAGATGGTCCTGCCGCAATTCTCCCAGGTAATGCTGAAGGTAGTGTTGTTGGCAAACGCCAGCTTCATGTGCCCCCACAGCTCATCGATCACGCGGGCGCTGTAAGCCGGCGCCGCGGTGTTAAAGATGACATAGAACACGATGCTCGCGAACACGATATAGAAGCGCCAATGGTCGCCGGCGGCCTCACTCCACAGGCGGCGCACCGTCGCCCAGGTGTCGCGGGGCGTCTCGTCCTCGTCCTCGTCGTCAACGTCGCGCATGCGCTCCGCCTCGGCGCGGGCGCGCTCGTCCTCGGCGCGCTCATTTTCCTCATAGAGTGCCTGGCGGCGAGCCTCGCGCTCCGCCGCTGCCTTGGCGGCTTCGTCCAGGTCGGGCGCGACGCCCGTCTCCTCAACTGTCTCTGCAACTGCGGCATCATCGGCGATGCCCTGCTTCTTGAGCTCCTCGGTCATGCTACTCACCTCCCTTCATCTGCGATTCCGCGATAGCGCGGTATACCTCGCAGGTTTCCATGAGCTCGTCGTGCGTGCCCAGGCCCACGATCTCGCCGTCTTTAAGTACCACGATCTGATCGGCATGCAAAATAGTCGAGATGCGCTGGGCGATGATGAGCACCGCGGCATCGCATGTCTCGTCCTGCAGCGCACGGCGCAGGGCGGCATCGGTTTTAAAGTCCAGGGCCGAAAAACTGTCATCGAAGATATATAGATCGGCATGCTTCATGAGTGCGCGGGCGATCGCCAGGCGCTGACGCTGACCGCCCGAGAAGTTCGTACCGCCCTGGGCCACCGGCGTATCGAGCCCCTGGGGCTGGTCGAGCACAAAGGTGCTCTGGGCAACCTCCAGCGCATGGAGCATGTCAGCCTCGGTCGCCTCCTCGTTACCAAAGCGCAGGTTGCTCGCCACCGTACCCGAGAACAGCCATGCCTTCTGCGGCACATAGGCGATTCGCCCGCGGATGTCGTCTTGCGAAAGGTCGCGCAGATCGATGCCATTCAGGCGAATGGCGCCCTTCGTGGCATCGTGGAAGCGAAGCAAGAGCTTGGCCACCGTCGACTTGCCCGAACCCGTCGAGCCTACAATCGCCGTGGTCTGGCCACGGCGACAGGCAAAGCTCAGGTCGCACAGGGTATCCTCGTCGGCATCGTCAAAACGGAACGACATGTGGTCGAACACGGCCACCGCGTCGGCACCGTCAACAGACTCCGCCGCGCACGTGTCCAGCGTGCGCTTGCCGTCCACGATGCTCGGCTCGATTTCGAGCACCTGTTGCGCGCGGTTGAGGCACGCCGCAGCGCGCGGAAGCGTCAGAATCACCATCTGCGCCATCATCACAAAGAACAGGATCAAGATCGCGTATTCCAACACGGCCGAGATGCTGCCGATTTGCATGGCGTGGACGCCCGCGCGGTTGCCGCCCACCCACAGCACCGCCACCTCGGCGATATTCATCAAAAAGAAGCTGGAACTGTCGAGACCCACAAACAGGTGGTTGACCTTGATGGCGTTGGCCGCGTAATCGCTAAACACCTCGTCCAGGCGCTGCTCCTCGTGGCGCTCCTTGTTAAATGCGCGGATGACGCGCACGCCCACGATGTTCTCGCGCAGCACCACGTTC
>DBFOPE010000053.1:0-22021 GCA_048429085.1 Collinsella sp. | reverse complement strand
CGGAACGTGCTAGCATACTCCGCATAAGCGTTGATGGGGACGAGTAGTCGGCCGTCCGCATGCTACAGAGAGCGGGGAGCGCTGAGAACCCGTGCATGCGACCGATGAAAATCACCCCGGAGCTGCGGTCCCAACGGACGTTCCGCGCAGGTTCGTCTTAGTAGACATCGCCGAGATGGCCGTCGATACAGGCCAGCCGAGTAACGGATGCGAGCGCGCGAATACGCGGGCGAGGGCATCTAAGCTGGGTGGTTAAGCGAAGAGCTTTTACGGGCAGACTGCCTGTTTTGTGGCGCTTCGTCCCAGCTTGTAGGGACGGGCGCTTTTTTGGTGCCCAGAGGGCGTGCGCGCCCACGACATGAAAGGGGTACCGTGGCAAACGAGTACAAGCAGACGATGAATCTGCCCAAAACCGGATTTCCCATGCGTGCCGGTCTTTCCAAGTCCGAGCCCAAGCGACTCAAGGACTGGCAGGACAACAAGGTCTACGAGCAAGTTCTAAAGAAGAACGAGGGTCACAAGAAGTTCGTGCTGCACGACGGCCCTCCGTACGCCAACGGTCCGATCCACATCGGCCATGCCATGAACAAGATCTCCAAGGACATGATCAACCGTTACTGGATGATGCAGGGCTGCGAAGTTCCTTATGTCCCCGGTTGGGACTGCCACGGTCAGCCGATTGAGCACAAGGTCGAGGAGAAGCTCGGCACCGAGAAGTTCAACCAGACCTCCACGGCTAAGATTCGCGAGCTTTGCAACAAGTTCGCTGTCGAGAACATCGAGCTGCAGAAGGCCGGCTTCCGTCGCCTGGGCGTGCTCGGCGACTGGGATAACCCCTATCTGACGCTCTATCACCAGCACGATGCCGCCGACATCGAGGTCTTCAAGGCCATGTTCGATAAGGGCATGATCTATCGCGGCCACAAGCCGGTTCACTGGTGCAAGCACTGCCACACCGCGCTGGCCGAGGCCGAGATTGAGTACTCCGACGAGACGAGCCCCTCCATCTTCGTGCGCTTTGAGATGACCTCCAAGCCCGCCGGCCTCGAGAACTTCGACGGCCCGGTCGACTTTATCATCTGGACGACCACGCCGTGGACCATCCCCTCTGACCAGGCCGTTTCCCTTAAGCCCGGCGCCGCCTATGTCGCCGTTGAGCACGATGGCCGTGCCGAGGTCATGCTCGAGGACCTGGCTCCCAAGTGCTGCGAGGAGTTTGGCTGGGAGTACACCCCGGTTATGGTCGCCGGCAAGCCCTATGTGGTTCCCGCTGAGACCTTCCACCACATCCACTACAAGCAGCCGATCTTTGACGGTGTTGAGGGCGTGGCGCTGCTGGCCGATTACGTCGGTGTCGACGACGGTACCGGTATCGTCCACAACTCGCCTGGCCACGGCGTCGACGACTACTTCGCCTGCCTCAAGGAGGGCATCACCGACATCTGCATGCCGGTCGATGACGACGGCAAGTTCTACACCGGCGAGGAGTTTGGCACCGGTGGTCCCTTCAGCGGTATGGATACCGATGAGGCCAACCCGCATATCATCGAGTTCCTGCGCGAGCGCGGCACCCTGGTTCTCGAGAAGAAGATCACGCACAGCTATCCGCACTGCTGGCGCTGCAAGCACCCGGTGCTCTTCCGTGCTACTGACCAGTGGTTTGTCTCGATGGACAAGACCGGTTTGCGCGAGCAGGCTGGCAAGGAGGTCCGCGAGAACGTCAAGTGGTATCCGGCCCACGCGGCCAACCGCATCGGTGCCATGGTCGAGCAGCGTCCCGACTGGTGCATCAGCCGTCAGCGCAACTGGGGCGTGCCTATCCCCAGCTACACCTGCGCCGACTGCGGCGAGAAGGTCATGAACGACGCCACGCTCGACGCCGTCATCAAGCTCTTCCACGAGAAGGGCTCCGACGCCTGGTTTACCGACGCTCCCGAGAGCTACCTGGGTGAGGCCTGCGTCTGCCCCAAGTGCGGTGGCCATCACCTCAAGGCCGATAAGGACATCCTCGACGTGTGGTGGGACTCCGGCGTCTCCTGGAAGGCCGTCTGCGAGTATCGCCCCGAGCTTGAGTACCCGGCGGACGTGTATCTCGAGGGCTCCGACCAGCATCGTGGTTGGTTCCAGAGCTCGCTGCTCACCTCAGTGGGTGCCAACGGCCACGCTCCGTACAAGGCGGTCGTCTCGCAGGGCTTCACGCTCGACGGCCAGGGCCGCAAGATGTCCAAGTCGCTCGGTAATGTCATCGACCCCAACAAGGTCTGCGACGAGATGGGCGCCGACATCATCCGCCTGTGGGTCGCCTCGGTCGACACCAGCTCCGACGTTTCCATCGACCACGAGATTCTCGCTCGTACGTCCGATGCCTACCGCCGTTTCCGCAACACGCTGCGCTTCCTGCTCTCCGAGCTCGAGGGTCAGTTTGAGCCCGAGACTGACGGTGTCGCCTTTGCCGACCTGCTGCCGCTCGACAAGCTCATGGTTGCCCGCCTGACCCAGGTCCAGGCCGAGGTCGACGACGCTTACTCCTGCTACGAGTTCCCGCGCGCCTACCGTGCGCTTTACGACTTTGTGGTTACCGAGCTCTCCAACGTGTACCTCGACGCCCTGAAGGATCGTCTGTACTGCGAGAAGCCCGGCTCGCTCGAGCGCCGCAGCGCTCAGACCGTGCTCGCCGAGCTCTTCTCGATGCTCATGCGCGATCTGCAGCCGATCTTGTCCTACACCGTCGACGAGGCCATGGCCTATGCGCCCGCCGGCTGCGTCGATCACCAGAAGTACGCCGCGCTGCTCGATTGGTACAAGTCGCCTATCACGGTCGACGAGGCCAATGAGTTTGAGGGCGTGCTCGAGGCTTCGCTCGAGCTCCGTAGCGCCGTGACCAAGGCCCTTGAGGATGCCCGTTCTGCCGGCACCTTCACCAAGAGCCAGCAGGTTCGCGTCAAGGCGGTCGTTCCCGCCGAGATGTATGCGCTGTTGACCGGCGACAAAGCCGTCGACCTGGCCGAGTTCTACATCGTCTCCGATGTTGAGCTGACCCAGGGCGAGGAGCTTTCCGTTGCTATTGAGGCTGCCGAGGGCGAGTGCTGCGACCGTTGCTGGAACTATCGCACCACTGTCGGCGAGTACAACGGCCACGCGCATATCTGCAAGCGCTGCGCTGACGCTTTGTAGGTTACGGCGTTCGTAGAACGCCGTAACCTACCGACGCTGCGCGGGCCGCATTTGGACAATCTGACGTTCAATTTCAAGGGCGCGACCGAAAGGTCAGCGCCCTTTCATTTCACGTCACCTTGTCTCAAATGCGACCTGCTCGCTCATTTATGCTCTACCTGCGGTGTTTCCGTTCTTGGGAGATTTGTCGCTTCTTGCTTGCGTCAATGTATGATTATCTACTGCGTTAAACGGAATTCGATTGTTCTTGAGGGTAGGGGATTTCTTTGGGTCGTGGTGCGGATATGACGCCGCCTTTGCGTTGGCGGTTAGGTGTTGCTGGTGGGGTAGCGCTCGTTTTGTTGCTTGTTGACCAGCTGACCAAGCTTGCGGTTCGTGCCGTGGGCGATGCTCTGCATGTGACCGTTATCCCCGGCGTAATCGATTTTCTGTTTGTTCGCAATATCGGAGCCGCCTTTAGCATGGGCGAGGGGCATGGCATCGCGTTTGCCGTGCTGGCGTTGGCAGTCATTATCGCTATTGCCGTGTACCTCGTTCGTGCACCCCAGCTCGCCCATCTTGAGGTTGTGGGCATGGCCATGGTTGCGGGCGGCGCCGTCGGCAACGCTATCGATCGCCTGACCATGGGCTTTGTGACCGATTTTATTGCCACCACCTTCATCGACTTCCCCGTTTTTAATGTAGCCGATATCGGCATTACGGTCGGCGTCGTGCTGGCGCTCATCGGTTACATGTTTTTGAGCCCCGCCGCTCGCGAGGTCGATGCGACCGCCGAACTCAACGCTCGTGATGAGGCTCGCGCCAAACGCAAAGCCAAGCAGCGTGGGGAGCGTGCCCGCAAGATTCGCGAAAGGAATGAGCGCTAATGGCCGACATCCATATTCTTGTTGCCGACGATTCCGCTGGTCAGCGTCTTGACGCCTATCTGGGCGCCAACGATGGCTGTCCCACACGCTCTGCCTGCGCGCATCTGATCGAGGGAGGCGCCGTTGCCGTCAACGGCGAGACCTGCCTGTCAAAAAAGTATGCTGTGCGCGCCGGCGACCGCATCTCGGTCGACTTGCCCGAGCCGCACGATCCGACCGACGTGATTCCCGAGGCCATTCCCCTCGATATCCGCTACGAGGACGACTACCTCATCGTGCTCTCCAAGCAGCGCGGCCTGGTGTGCCATCCCGCCCACGGCCACGAGAGCGGCACCCTTGCGAACGCTCTGGTCTACCACTGCGGCATCGATCATCTTGGTACCGTGCAGGGTGAGGACCGCCCCGGCATCGTGCATCGCCTGGATCGCGATACCTCGGGCCTTATGCTCGCGGCAAAAGACGACGACACCCAGCGCGCGCTTCAAAATCTCATCCGCACGCGCACGCTCGACCGTCGCTATATCACGCTCGTTCACGGGCACATCGCCATGGATGAGGGCACTATCAACACTGGTATTGCCCGATCGACGCGCGACCGCGTGAAGATGGCGGTTTCCGATGACCCCTTTGCGCGCCAGGCCATCACGACCTTCAAGGTGCTCGAGCGCTTTGATTCCACGCGTTTTGACGACGGCTATACGCTCGTCGAGTGCCACTTGTTTACGGGCCGCACGCATCAGATTCGCGTGCACATGCGCCATATCAACCACGCCTGCGTGGGCGATCCGCTCTACGGCAAGTGCGACGCGCGCGCCGATCAGGGTCTGACCAGGCAGTTCCTTCATTCCTGGCGTGTGGCGTTCGACCATCCCGTGACGGGAGAGCGCATTGAGTGCCGTGATGAGCTGCCGTGGGACCTTGCCGCGGTTCTGGATGACCTGGCCCCGCGTTCGCTCGGCCGCACTGCCGCCGGTGACGAAATTGTCCCGCAGCTCGGTCTGCTCGAAGCCTAGCCAGTATTAGGTGGTTTCTTGAACTCGGTAAGCCTGCGGTAAGATATACGATTGTTTACGTAACGCGTTGCTGGGAGCCTGCATGCTCGCCTTTTTACAAACCAACACACCCATCGTGATCTTCAACCAGATTGTCGTCACGCTGCTCACGGTCTGCTTTCTGTACCAGGTGGTCTTCTTTGTCATCGGCGCTCTTCGTGGCGAGGTCGCGCCTCCCAAGGCCAAAAAACTCCACCGCTATGCCTTCTTTATCGCGGCGCATAACGAGGAGGCTGTGATTGCCAACCTCGTTCGCTCCATCAAGGACCAGGATTATCCGTCCGAGCTTATCGAGGTCTTTGTGGTCGCCGACGCCTGCACCGACAACACGGCGCAGCTCGCGCGCGAGGCGGGCGCTGTCGTTTATGAGCGCAATGACCTTGTCCGCAAGGGCAAGAGCTGGGTCATGGACTTTGGCTTCGACCGCATCCTTAACGAGTATCCCGATACGTTTGAAGGCTACTTTATCTTCGATGCCGATAACGTCATCGCCCGCGATTACGTCTCCAAGATGAACGATGCCTTTGATCAGGGCTTCCATGTGGTCACGAGCTATCGCAACTCCAAGAACTTCGGCAGCTCGTGGATCTCGGCGGCTAATGCTACGTGGTATCTGCGAGAGGCGCGCTTTCTCAACAACGCGCGTAATATCTGCAAGACGTCCTGCGCTGTCTCGGGTTCGGGTTACCTTATCTCGGCGAGCGTGATCGAGGGCATGCACGGTTGGCAGTTCCATACGCTGACCGAGGATATTCAGTTCACCACGTTCTGCGCCATTCACGGCATTCGCATTGGCTATGCACCGGCGGAGTTCTTTGACGAACAGCCCGTGACGTTTAAGGCGTCCTGGAAACAGCGTATGCGTTGGACCAAGGGCTTCTACCAGGTGTTCTTTACCTACGGTAAGCATCTTGTCAAATCGACCTTCCGCTATCATCGCTTTGCCGCCTACGACATGTTTATGACGATCGCCCCGGGTATGCTGCTATCGCTGATCTCGATGCTCGCCAATGCCACGTTTCTCGTCGTGGGCGGTCTTTCGCACGGCTTCCTGGCTACCGAAGTCGAGATGCAGGCGTGCGCCGCTTCGCTCATTATGACCTTCGCCATGATGTATCAGACCTTCTTTATCCTGGCGCTGCTTACGACCATCTTTGAGTACAAGCACATTCACTGTGCGCAAAAGTGGCGTCTGGTGACCAACCTGTTTACCTTCCCGATCTTTATGTTCAGCTATATCCCCATCACGGTGGCTGCTCTGTTCCTGAAGGTCGACTGGGTGCCGACGCAGCACGCCGTAAGCGTTACCCTCGACGAGGTCATGCAAGGCGCCAAATAACTACGATCAAAACCACCACAAATGGACAGTACCTTTGTGGTGGTTTTTGCGTTTGAGCTGCTGCCCAAGGAGGTGTTCGATAATCTATATCCCGTTTTGGATTTGCATCTTTGTTGGCGCGGCGATTGATGCCCGTGAGCGGCGGTTTCCCAATGAACTTGCCGGTGCGTGTGCGGTGGCGGCGTTTGCGGGCGTTTGGCTCGACAAGGGTGTTAACACGGCGCTTGACCACGCAGGTCTTGCGGTTATCGTCTACCTTGCCCTTGTGCTTACTGAGTCGCTCTGGCGTCGTATTCGCCATGCTCCCGGCATTGGCATGGGGGACGCCAAGGCGCTCTTTGCCCTTTGTACCCTCGATCCCTTGGGTGGTGTCGTCGCGTTTGGGGTTGCGCTTCTGACCCTTGCCGCCGCCTGTCTCATTGCAAAATCACGCTCCCTGCCTTTGCTGCCGTTTTTAGTGCCGATATTTGCCATAATCGAGGTCGTGGGTAGTACGCTGTAACCGTTTGCGCGCCCTTTTAAGGAGCATGCCATGGCAATCATTCAACAGACAGCCGCCATCAAGGCACGTATGGATCGCATTCCCGCGGCGTTGTCGCCCGAGCTGGTCGAGCGTATCGCCGCCGACCGCGCCTCGGGTGTCGTTAATCCCTATCGATGCGGTGACGACCAGGTCATCCGACGTGTCGATCGGGCTGCAGACGAGGGCACGCTCATGCGTCCGGCCTTCATGCGCGATACCGAAAAGATTTTGCATCTGCCCGCATACACCCGTTATGCAGGCAAAACGCAGGTCTTTAGTTTTCGCAGCAACGACGACCTGTCGCGTCGCGGCCTGCACGTGCAGCTTGTTTCGCGCATCGCGCGCGATATCGGACGTGCCCTGGGGCTCAACTGCGACCTGATCGAGGCGATTGGCTTAGGCCACGACTTGGGCCACACGCCCTTTGGCCATGCCGGTGAGCGCTTTCTCAACGATATCTATCACGAGCGCACGGGTCGTTATTTTTTCCATAACGTGCAGTCGGTCCGCGTGCTCGACGCGCTGTACGGCCGCAACGTGTCGCTCCAGACGCTCGACGGCGTGCTATGCCACAACGGTGAGTACGAACAGCGTGTGTTTGAGCTTTCGGACATGAGCTCCTTTGACCAGTTCGACCTTACGGTTGAGGATTGCATTGCCACAGGTTACAGCGCAATTGAGCACCTGCGCCCCATGACGCTCGAGGGCTGCGTGGTTCGCATCTCGGATATCCTTGCCTACGTGGGGCGCGATCGCCAAGACGCCATTTCGGCGGGCCTACTGGCGCCCGATGCTTTTGACGATGGCCTGGGTGGGGCATACAACAGCTGGATCCTTACGCATGCCTCCATCGATATCGTTGAGCACAGCTATGGCAAGCCGCGCATCGTGATGAGCGAGGAATTGTTTGAGGAAATCCGCCGAGCCAAGCGCGAGAACTACGTAAAGATCTATAGCAAGGGCGGCATCGAAGGCGACTCCGAAGCGGAGCTGCGCGAGGCGTTCGAAAAGCTCTACGACCGTTGCCTGCAGGATATAAACGAAGGCGACGAGTCCTCTTACATCTTTAAGCATCACATTTCGCGCATTGAGCAGCAGCTTTCCTACTACGATCGCACCTATGCCTGGCAGGACGACAAGGATCAAGCGGTGGTGGATTACATCGCGAGCATGACGGACGGCTATTTCTGCGAGCTGACGAGCAAGCTATTTCCTGGCTTGAAGTTTCCACACCGTACCTATATTAACGAACGGTAGTTCGTATATATTCGGTATACTGTTAGTGGAAAACGTTTTTGATTGATGCACGGGATGGCTATGGACGACCTTTTTTCTGCCTCGACGCGCGAGCGTTCCTTTCAGAATGCGCCGCTTGCGGTGCGCATGCGCCCCAATTCGCTCGACGAGTACGTGGGTCAGCAAAAGGCCGTCGGTAAGGGCTCGTGGCTGCGTGCGGCCATCGAGCATGATGTGCTATCGAGCGTGATTCTGTATGGGCCGGCCGGTACGGGCAAGACGACGCTGGCACATATTATCGCCAACTATACTAAGAGCGAGTTTGTCGAGGTCAGCGCTGTGACGGGCACCGTAAAGGATCTTCGTCGCGTGATCGACGAGGCTAAGACGCGCCTGAATACGTACGACCGCCGCACCATTCTTTTTATCGATGAGATTCATCGCTTTTCCAAGTCGCAGCAGGATGCCCTGCTGCATGCAGTTGAGAACCGTACCGTCATTATGATTGGCGCCACGACGGAGAATCCGTACTTCGAGGTCAACTCGGCATTGCTCTCGCGCGGTCGCGTGGTGGAACTTGAGCATCTTAAAGACGAGGATATCGCCACGCTTATTGAGCGTGCGCTCGAGGCGCCGCAGGGTTTGAACGGTAAGTTCTCGGCCGATGAGGATACGGTTAAGACCATTTGCACACTGGCAGCGGGTGACGCTCGATCGGCGCTCACGACGCTTGAGCTTGCGAGCGAGATTGCCGTCACGCGCCCCGATACCGAGGGAACGCCCGCGCCGGCGGCGGGGGAGCGCTATCCCATCACTGTTGACGACGTGAAGATTGCCAATCCGCGCCGTGGCTTTTCGTACGACAAAAACGGTGACATGCACTACGACATCATCAGTGCGTTTATTAAGTCTATGCGCGGTAGCGACCCCGATGCCACGATTTATTGGCTCGCGCGCATGATTGACGCGGGGGAGGATCCTAAGTTTATCGCTCGTCGTATTATGATTCAGGCTTCTGAGGATGTTGGCAACGCCGACCCACAGGCGCTTTTGGTGGCACATGCCGCGTTTAAGTCTGCCGAGGTCATTGGCTATCCCGAGTGCCGTATTAATCTGGCTCAGGCTGCTCTCTATGTGTGCTTGGCGCCTAAATCGAACGCGTGCGAGGCTTCGATCGATGCGGCGTTGGCCGATATTCATTCAAGTGGGCTCCGCGAGGTGCCGAGTTATCTGCGCGATCGTCATCGCCCGGGCAGCGACGAATACGGTGTGTATAAGTATCCGCATGATTATCCCGAAGGCTGGGTCGATCAGCGTTATTTGCCCGAGGGGCTGGAGCGCGGTGCGTTTTGGCAGCCTGCGGGCCGTGGCTGGGAAGAGTGGCGCGTAGAGCAAAGCGAGCGCGACCGTAGCGGCAGAGCGCCCAAGTAGGTCCTTGGGACCTCGCACATTCCCTTTGGGTATCTTTCCCCTTCTTTGGGGTACCATGAACAGCGTCTGTATTTCGATTCCTTCGGGAGGCTTGTATGAGTCCCATTCAAATCGCCCTGCTGCTGCTCGCCGTTGCCGGTGTGTGGGCTGTTATCGAGCTCGCGCTCACGCTGCGAAAGACCCGCACCGTCGTTGATTCGCTCGATAAGACCGTGAGCGACCTTAACAACACCATCGCCGAGGCACAGCCGGTGGTAGCAAAGCTCGATGGCGCTGTCGATGAGCTCACCCCCGCGTTGGCTCAGGTTGAGCCGCTCCTCAAGTCGAGCAAGACCGCCGTCGACGCCCTTACCTCCAATCTCGTAGAGGTCGAAGCTGTGGTTCGCGACATTTCCGAGGTTACGGGCAGCGTGGCCGAGGCCAGCAATGCCGTATCGAGCGTGACTGATTCTGCTGCTGGTGCCGTGCAGAAACTCTTTAACAAGGTGAAGGCTCCCGCGGCCGACGCCGAGCGCACGCTTTCCGCTGCCGCCGAAGCCGAGCAGCCGACCGAGCGTGTCCTGATTGACGAAGCCGGGGACGATGCCGCTGCTGGTGACGATGATGCACAGAAGCCTGCTGCTAAAGCAGCCCAGTATTACACCTACACGCCCGCCGAGACCTCCGAGGAGTCCTGCGATGAGTAGCGAAGCAACTTGCCCCATCACGCTGACTGTTGCCGGGGATCCGCGTCTGGCACGCCTCGTACGTATGACGGCCGCCAACGTTGGTGCGCTGTGCTCCATGTCCGTCGATCGCATCGAGGACATTCGTATGGCTGCCGAGGAAGCCTTTATCTTTGGCTGCACGGCCGTTGATTCCGATGACATTTCGATCAAATTCGACGTCGACGAATCGCATGTGGGCATGACCTTTACCTTTGGCGATCAGGCGACTGTCGATGAGGATGACCAGGCTGCCGTGTATGCCGAGCTCATTCTGGCGAGCGTGTGCGATTCATACGAAAAGACTGCGGCGCCCCTGACGCTTTCCCTCGACCTCAAGGCGGATATCTAATATGACCGAACGTTCCCGGAGCGGTAAGACCGCTTGGGACAAGGAGAAAACCCGCGAGCTGTTTCGTCGCTACAAAGAGACCGGTGATCCGGACGCACGTGAGCAGCTCGTCATGTCCCATATGAACCTGGTAAGGTTTCTTGCCAACAAATTTAAGAACCGCGGCGAGCCGCTCGACGACCTCATGCAGGTCGGCTATCTGGGTTTGCTCAAGGCTATCGACCGCTTTGACCCCGAGCGCGGACTCGAGTTCACGACGTTTGCCACGCCTACCATCCTGGGCGAGATTAAGCGTCACTTCCGTGATAAGGGCTGGAGCGTGCGCGTGCCGCGCCGTTTGCAGGAGCTTTCTGCCAAGGTTAACCAAGCTACCGACAAGCTCACTAACGAGCTGCAGCGCTCGCCTAAGGTTGAAGAAATCGCTGAGTACCTGGGTGTGACCGTCGACGAGGTGCTGGAGGCCATGGAATCGTCTTCGGCCTATACCTCGGTGCCCATCGAGGCTCCTGGCGCGTCCGATTCCGATGATGCCCCCTCGATTCTCGACCGCTATGCCGATGACGACAACGAGCTCGATTTTACCGATGACCGCCTGGTGATCGAGGAAGCCATCCGCGATTTCTCGCCGCGTGAGCGTGAGGTTATCGAGCTGCGCTTTGTGAAGGGCATGACCCAGATCGAGATCGCTAAGAAGTTGGGTATCTCGCAGGTGCAGGTTTCGCGCCTGCTGCGCCGTACCCTTAAGAAGATACAGGACAAGATCGACCCCGACGGAGTGATGGTTCGTTCATGATTGAGCACCCCCAACAAACCGACCGCACGCTGCGCGATACTCGTATTCTGACGCTTCGCATTTGGGCTGTCGTCGGCTGCATTGTCATCGCCGCCGTCATCTTTAACCTTATGGGTATCTTGGCGCCGGTTATCGAGTTTCTCGCTGTCGGTTCCATCATCGCTTTTGTGATGTCGCCGATCACTAACTGGCTCGAGCATCACGGCGTCGGTCGTGGCATCGGTTCGCTCATCGCGCTGATCGTGGTTGTGGCAGTGCTCGTCGGCGTCGTCTGCATCCTGTCCCCTATTTTGCTCGGTCAGATTATGGAAGTCCTGAGCCGTCTGCCTGAGCAGCTTCGCGTTGCGGGCGGTGATCTCAACGAGATGATTTCGCACGCTAAGACGCTCAACAACACGCCGCTCAAGGAGTACTTGGACGATAATCTGTCCTCGCTGGTTACTGTGGCGTCCAAGTACGTATCGCAAATCGCCGCTGAGCTCGGTCGCGGCGTGTTCCCGCTGATCACCAACACGGCCTCGCAGCTGTTCGTAATCTTCCTGGGTTTGGTGCTTGCCTACTGGCTTGCCTGCGATTATCCCCGTATGCACCACGAGGTCTGTACCATCATCGGACAGGAAAAAGAGACCTCGTACCGCTTTATGGTCGCGATTCTTTCGCGCTCGGTCGGCGGTTATATGCGCGGCATGGTCGTGACGTCCATCTGCGGTGGCATCCTCGCCTTTATCGGCTTTACGCTCATTGGCCATCCCTACGCGGCACTCATGGCCATCTTTACCGGCATCATGCACTTGGTCCCGGTTGTCGGTCCCTGGGTAAGCGCGGCGATCGCCACGGTGCTCGGCTTTATGTTCAGCCCCATGCTGGCGTTGTGGACGCTCGTTGTGACCATGGTGGCTCAAAACGTCACCGATAACGTCATTTCCCCCAAGGTCATGCAGAGTTCGGTGCAGGTGCATCCCATCATGAGCCTGACGGCCCTCGTTATTGGTTCGGCACTTATGGGTCCCATCGGCATGGTCATCGCCATTCCGCTGTGCGCGGCCCTCAAGGGCATTTTCGTCTACTACTTTGAGAACGAGACCGGTCGCCAGCTCGTGGCATACGACGGCGCTGTATTTAAGGGCACGCCATATCGCGATGCCGAGGGCAACCCGGTCGCCGCCTACGACGCGCTTGGAGACGATACGTTCATTTACGAGTCCGAGCTCATCGGCAACGAGACCGCGCCCGAGGCCCAGGCGATGCCCAAGCCCGAGCTCGAGAATCCCTGGATCAAGCTCTCGGGCCTGCAGCCCGATGCGACGAGCTTTTTCAAGAATCCCTTCGCCAAGGACGATGACTCCAACTCGGACGACGATACCAAAACCGGCATCGACGGTTCCATGAACGATTCGGATTCTAAATAGGCACCGCTAGCGTTTCTTGAAGTTGTAAATGACAAGAAACGCGAGCAAAGCGATTGATAAGGGGCCGGCTACATAGAAAAAGAGAACGTCAATTGCGCGTAGAGTGTAATAGGCTTTATCGCCGGACATTACTGCATACAATACGTAGCCAAATGCTGGTTGGTTTGCGTACCAGCAGGAGAAAGCCAAAAGCGCTAAAAGTGCTACAACCAGAAGTGCATTCAGGACAAATCGTTTGCTTTTCATCGATCGCTCCTTCCGGGTGAATCTTATATGTAATTCTACAGCAGCCTTTTTTCAAAGGATTGCTCGGTCCTAAATAACGTGCACTTTCGCTGGAGGGTCGCTGTTTGGCGGCCCTCTTTTTTGCATGGGCGCGGCGGGATGGTAATATCGTTACGTTTGAACTGTTTCGATGTGAAACCGAGGAGATTCCCTCTATGAGTGCTGACTACCCGTCAATGACTACGGCCGAGATCCGCTCCAAATTCCTCAACTTCTTTGAGGAGCGCGGTCTTAAGCTCTATCCTTCTTCGTCCCTTGTTCCCGACGATCCCTCGCTGCTGCTTGCCAACGCCGGCATGAACCAGTTTAAGGAGTACTACCAGGGCAAGAAGACCATGAAGGAGATCGGCGCGATCTCCTGCCAGAAGTGCGTCCGCACCAACGACATCGACTGCATCGGCGAGGACGGCCGTCACCTGTCCTTCTTTGAGATGCTCGGCGACTTCTCCTTTGGCGGCGTCTCTAAGCAGCAGGCCTGCGCTTGGGCCTTTGAGCTCATCACCAAGGAGTTCAAGCTGCCGCTCGACCGCCTGTACTTCACCGTCTTTACCGAGGACGACGAGACCCATGACGTGTGGCGCTCCCTGGGTGTTGCCGAGGACCACATCTCGCGCCTGGGCGAGGACGATAACTTCTGGGCCGCCGGCCCCACCGGCCCCTGCGGTCCGTGCTCCGAGATCTATTTTGACATGGGCGAGGAGGTCGGTTGCGGCAGCCCCGACTGCAAGCCCGGCTGCGACTGCGACCGCTTCCTGGAGTTCTGGAACCTCGTCTTTACCCAGTACGACCGCCAGGAGGACGGCTCCATGCCGGAGCTGCCGCACCGCAACCTCGATACGGGCATGGGCTTGGAGCGCATGGCTGCCATCATGCAGCACAAGACCGCTAACTACGACGGCGATCTGATGCAGCACCTCATCAAGCTCGGTGAGGAGATCAGCGGCAAGACCTATGACGCCGACGATTACTCCGGTGCCAGCCGCTCCCTGCGTATCATCGCCGATCACTCCCGTGCCGTCGACTTTATGATCTCCGATGGCATCCTTCCCGGTAACGAGGGCCGCGAGTACGTCCTTCGCCGCCTGCTCCGCCGCGCCGTGTTCCACGGTCGCCTGCTGGGCATCGAGGGCGCCTTCCTGACCAAGTTCATCGACGAGGTCAACGCTCAGATGGGCGAGGCCTACCCCGAGCTGCTCAAGAACGTCGCGCTCGTTAAGGGTATCGTCGCCTCCGAGGAGGAGCGCTTCTCCACGACGCTCGACAACGGCCGCGTCTACCTGGACGAGGCCTTGGCCGCGCTTGCCGATGGTGCCGTCCTTCCGGGCGACGTCGCCTTTAAGCTGCACGACACCTTTGGTTTCCCCATCGACCTGACCGTCGAGATCGCCGGCACCGCTGGCCATGACGTCGACATGGACGGCTTCACCGCCTGCATGGAGGACCAGAAGGCCCGCGCTCGCGCCAACGCCAAGGGCGACGCCTGGGGCAGCTTCAACGATGTGTGGGTCGAGCTTTCCGACAAGGTCGCTGCGACTGAGTTCGACGGCTATGACAACGATGTGATCGAGGGTGCCAAGGTCGTCGCCATCGTGCGCAACGGCGAGTCCGTCGAGTCCGCTGCTGCGGGCGAGGATGTCGAGGTCGTGCTCGACCGTACCCCGTTCTATGCCGAGATGGGCGGCCAGCAGGGCGACGCCGGCGAGCTTTCCGCCGAGGGCGTTGTGCTGACCGTTTCCGATACCAAGAACCACAACGGCCTGTATGCCCACGTTGCCCACGTTGCCGAGGGCACGCTGACTGTCGGTGCTACCGTGACCGCCGCGCTCGACGCCGAGCGCCGTGGCTTCCTGCGCCGCAACCACACCGCCACGCATCTGCTCGATGCCGCGCTTAAGCACGTCCTGGGCGAGCATGTCTCCCAGGCTGGTTCGCTGGTGACGGCCGAGCACCTGCGCTTTGACTTTACGCACTTTGAGGCTCTGTCCTCCGAGCAGCTTAAGGCTGTCGAGGACCTGGTCAACCAGCAGATCTTCGCCTCAAAGGCGGTTGTGACCCGCGTCATGGGCATCGACGAGGCCAAGGCCGCCGGCGCCGTCGCCCTGTTTGGCGAGAAGTATGGCGATATCGTGCGCGTCGTCTCCGTGGGTGCCGAGGACCAGCCGTTCTCCCGCGAGCTCTGCGGTGGTACGCATGCCGCCAACACCGCCGAGATCGGTCTGTTCAAGATCATTTCCGAGTCCTCCACGGGCTCCAACGTCCGCCGTATCGAGGCCGTGACCTCTAAGGGCGCCCTCGACTACATGGCCGACCGCCTGGCTCTCGTTGACGCCGCTGCCGCTGCGCTCAAGTGCCGTGTCGACGAGGTTCCCGCCCGTGTGGAGAGCCTGCAGACCGAGCTGCGCGAGACGTCCAATAAGCTCAAGAAGGCCCTGACTGGTGGCTCCTCCGACGCTATCTCCAGTGCTATCGAGGGCGCTGTCAAGCTCGGCGGCTACAAGCTCGTCGTCACTGAGCTCCAGGGTCTTGAAGCTGCTGACCTGCGTAACGTCTGGGATACCGTGCATCAGAAGGTTGCCGGCCCTGTCGCCTGCGTCGTTGCCAGCGTGACCGAGAAGGGCACTCCGGCCCTGCTCGCTGCCGGCTCCGATGACGCTGTGAAGGCCGGTTTCCACGCCGGTAACGTGATTAAGCAGATTGCGGGCCTGGTCGACGGCCGCGGTGGTGGCCGTCCCAACATGGCCCAGGCCGGTGGCAAGAATGCTGCCGGCATCGCCGATGCCCTCGCGGCCGCCAAGACCGCGCTCGGTGCCTAAGTAGTCGCTGTGGTCGCGCTCGCACTGGACATAGGGGAGACCAGGATTGGCATCGCCGTCTCGAGCCGTGATGGCAAGATGGCGATGCCCGTCAAGGTGCTCCCGGCCGCCGAGGTCACCGGTATGGCCAAGACGTTCCGTTACCTGGTCGAGGACTATGAGCCCGACATCCTGGTAAGCGGACGTCCCCTGACCATGGCCGGTGAGCCTGGCCCCCAGGCCGAGCGCGTTGCCGCCGTGGCGCAAAAGATCGCCGACGAGCTCGGCCTTCCGCTGGTGTTTGAGGATGAGCGCCTGTCCTCGCAAGAGGCCAAGCGTATTCTGCGCGAGCAGGGACTCAACGAAAAGCAGATGAGGGGCAAGATCGACATGATCGCCGCCAGCCTGTTCTTGCAGACGTGGCTCGATCGCAAAAACGAGGAGGTTTCGCATGCCTAGCGCTTCCGATCCGCGCCAGCCGAATCGTACACGACAGTCTGTGTCGCGCCCTGCACCGTCCGGCCAACGTCCGGTGCAGCCGACCCAGCGCGCGGCCCAACCCGCCGCACGTCCGGCGCAGCCCTCCTCTCGCCCCGCGCAGCCCGCTCAGCGTCCGGGCCAGCAGCCTGTTCGTCGTCCTGCTCAGCAGTCCTCTGCCCATGCAGCCCAGCCTGCAGGCGGCGCCCGCTTTAAACAGCAGGCGCCCACCCAGCGCGCGCAGGTCCCTCAATCGCACGCGCATCACGTACGCGGCTCGCAGGGCGTGGCTCCGGCCTCGCGCTCGAGCTATAACACGCATGCTCGACGCGGTGCCCAAAAGAAAAGCTCGCCGGTGCCTATGATTATCGGCGTTGTGGTTGCGGTGATCGTTCTCGCTGCCATCGCCTTCTTCGTCGTACCGGCCGTCAAGGGCTTGTTTGGTGGGGGGGACGTGAGTGTCACCGCTGGCCAGCAGGTTACCGTTACGATTCCCGAGGGCGCCTCGGGCGACACGATCGCCTCGATTCTCTCCGAGAACCATATTGTCGAGAATCCCAAGGATTACTATGCGGCGGTCAAAAAGCTCAACGCGGACATGTCGCTTAAACCTGGCACGTACTCGTTCACGACGCTGATGGATGCGACTAAGGTCGTCCAGCAGCTCATGGAGGGCCCCAATGCCGGCTCCGATGCGCTGACAATCCCCGAGGGCCTGACGGTCGACCAGGTTGCCGACCGCGTGGCCCAGGCCTACGACAGTATCTCCAAAGAGGACTTCCTCAACCAGGCGAAGGCCAGCAATTATGTGAACGACTATGCGTTCCTGAAAGGCGCTGCGAACGATTCGCTCGAGGGCTTCCTGTTCCCTAAGACCTACTCGTTGGGCAAGGACCCAAGTGCCGATGATGTCATCCGAGCCATGCTCGATCAATTCAACACCGAGTACAAGTCGCTCGATTTTGCCGGCTGCGAGGCCAAAATCAAGGAGCGCTACGGCGTGGAGATGTCTGATTACGACATCATCAATCTCGCTTCCATCGTTGAGCGCGAAGGCCTCAACGCCGAGCAGCGCGCGCATGTGGCATCTGTTTTCTATAACCGTCTTGCCGGCAAGCTCGACGGTCTGCGCTACCTCAATAGCGATGCGACCATGATGTATGTCACCGGCGGCGAGGTTACCGCCGACGACCTGCAGAGCGATAGCCCGTACAATACCTATAAGCATGAGGGGCTGCCGCCCACGCCCATCTGCTCTCCGTCGCTCGAGGCGCTCAAGGCAACCCTTGAGCCCACTGACTCCGATGACCTGTATTTCTACATTACGCAGGACGAGGAGTATTTCTCGCAGACCTACGAAGAGCACCAACAGTCTTGGAATTAAACATGAGGATTTTCAGCCCCAAACGATATGTTGCCTCGGTCGACCGCATCGACCTCGATACCCTGTGGGCCGACGGCAAGCGCGCCATTTTGCTCGACCGTGATAACACCCTGGTGCCGCGTGATACCGAGCAGGTTCCCGCTGCCGTCTCGGCTTGGCTCGACGCCGCTCGCTCCAAGGGCTTTAAGCTGTGCATGGTGTCGAACAACTGGCATCGCGACCAGGTCATGAGCTCCGCGCGCGAGTTGGGGCTCGAGGCCATCAGCCATGCCATGAAGCCTGCACCGTTTGCTCTCAAGGCCGGTCTTAAACGCTTGGGCGCCACGGCCGATGAGGCTGTGCTGATCGGTGACCAGCTGTACACGGACGTGTGGAGCGGCAACTTTGCCGGTGTCGACACGATCTTGGTAAAGCCGCAGGCCACGCAGGACCTGTGGTATACGCAAATCTTCCGTATCTTTGAGCGCCGGGCCCTGCGCGACCTTCCCTGCGAGGATTAGGTTTCGTCATGTCCCAGCACACCAAGCACGGCTGCGACCATATCTTCTTTATCGGGTTTTTGGGTGCGGGCAAATCGACGCTCGCGCGCAACGTGGGCACCATGTTCAAGCGTCGGTTTATCGATACCGACCGACTTGTCGTGCGCCGTTGCGGAAAATCGGTAACCGAGATTTTTGAAACCGAGGGCGAGGAGCGCTTTCGCGAGCTCGAAACCTCGGCGCTCCGTTCGCTCCAAAGCGAGCGCAGCTTGCTGGTTTCGTGCGGTGGCGGCATTGTCGAGACGCCGGTCAATATCGAGCTCATGCACCAGATGGGTACCTGTGTGTACCTCGAGGGCGATTTTGAGGATTCGATGCGCCAGATCCGCCGCTCCGACACGCGTCCCGATTTCCGCTCGCCCGAGCACGCGGTGCTGCTCTTTGAGCATCGCCGTCCGTTGTATCGTCAAGCTGCCGATCTTACCCTTGATATTCGCAACAAGTCCTTCGAGGACGTTTCCTACCTTTGTGCTGAGATGCTTTTGGAGCGTGGACTGCTATGATTCGCCGTCAACTTATCAATTTCCAAAACCGCAGTGTCGATGTCCGCGTCGGATTGGGCGCGTTCGAGGAGCTGTCGCGCATGTTTGCCTCTGCTGTGGGCAAACCCAAGCGGGCGATGGTGGTTTGGAACAGCGCCACATCCGAGCGTTTTGGCGAGGTTGTCGAGCATGCGCTGGTCGACGCCGGTTTTGCCGTGTCGCCGCTTGTCCTCGAGGTTTCGCCTGCCGGTGCTACGCTGGCCGATGCCGATACCGTTTTTGGCGCCCTTTCGGCTAACGGCATTACCTGCGACGATCTCGTTGTCGCTGTCGGCGACACGGCGACCTGCTCGGTCGTTTGCTGGTGTGCCAATCAGTGGTGCGGTCGCACCGAGTGCGCCTTGCTGCCGACGACGTTCGACGCCATGCTCACGGTCGCGACGACCATGAAGCCACTCGTCGCCTCGTCGGCGAATGCGCTTCCCGCTATCGCGTTCCGTCCCGAGCCGGGCTTGGTCGTGTGTGACCTCGAACTTGTTCGCGAAGCGGACCCCGAGGACCTCAAGCTCGGTTATGCGGTACTTGTTGGCACCATGCTTTCGAGCAGCAAGTCCCGTTGGAATCAGTTTACTGAGACTGTCCCCGAGATTCTCGCTGGCGAGGAAGTCGCGCTCGTCAATGCCGTTCAGTGGTCTCAGACTGCCCGCAAGGACGTACTGATGGCCACGAACCCGAGCGCCCGCCATGCGCTCGATTTTGGCAAGACGGGGGAGCGTACCCTGCGCGCCTGCTTGGGCGATGCCGCTTCGCAGGTCCCTGCCTACCAGCTGTTGTCCGAAGGTATGCGCTTTGAGGCGCGCCTAGCACATGATGCCTGCGACTTCGATATCGATTACGTCTTTGAGGTCGATGACTGCCTGGAGGACTTTGGTATCGAGGAGCTTGCCTTCGATTTGGAGCCTGCCGCATATATCGAGGAGTTCCGCAAGCAGCAGTTCGCCCGCTCGAACCGCAGCATGTTGCCGCTGCCCGCGGCACTTGGCGCCATTCGTCTAACGAGCGTTGAGGACGAGGTTCTTGAGCGCCATGCTCACGCCTACTTGGCTTCTCGCAAAGAACTTCTCTAAGTTTTATTGACATCCATCGTCTTTCGTATCATGTTGAGGTGCGGGTTTTCAATCGGTTGCGGATCGCGTGCGAATCCGTCTTTCGATCGGGACCCGTCCCGCTTTTATGAGGACAACAAGAAAGGAATCTGCATGTCTGAGTTTGCTGCCGGTCCTGCCGGTCGTATCGAGCGCGTCCGTGCCCTGATGGCTGAGCGCGGCTACGACGCCATCGTCGTGCGCGACGAGGCCAATCTCCGTTGGCTCACGGGCGTGAAGGGCGTCTTCGATTACACCTTCGAGTTCCCTCACGCCGCGTTTATTACGGCCGATCAGTGCCTGTTCCACACTGACTCGCGCTATCTCAACAGTTTTGAGGAGAACACGCCCGCCGGCAGCCCCTGGGTCTACGACATGGACGAGGGCACCATCCCCGGCTGGGTCGCCGGCAAGATTGCGGCCAACAAATGCCGCGTCTGCGCCGTCGAGGATGACATGCAGATTAACTTCTACCAGGGTATTCAGCGTGGTCTGGAGGACCGCTCCGTTGCCTGCATGCTGCCGCTGATGCATGACGACATCCGCAAGATGCGTGCCATCAAGGATGCAGAGGAGATCGAGCTCATGCGCCACGCGCAGTCGATTACCGATGCCGCCTTCCAGCACATGCTCGGCTTTATTAAGCCCGGCATGACCGAGAAGCAGGTCCGCAACGAGCTCGAGAACTTTATGTTCGCCAACGGCGCCGACAGCCTGGCCTTTGGCTCCATCGTCGCGAGCGGTCCCAACACCGCCAATCCGCATGCCGTCCCGAGCGACCGCGTGATCGAGAAGGGCGACTTTGTCCTCATGGATTACGGTGCGGGCTACTGCGACTACCGCTCCGACATGACGCGCACTGTCGTGATGGGCGAGCCCACCCAGGAGCAGCTCGACCTGTACGCGCTCGTGCGCCGCACCCATGAGGAGTGCGTCGCCGCTATCCATCCGGGCGTCGAGGGCAACGACATTTTCAAGCTTTCCAAGAAGATCATCGGCGATGCCGGCTATGGCGATTACTACAACCATGGTCTGGGCCACGGCGTGGGCATCGACATCCACGAGCTGCCTAACTTCAACCGCAGCAAGAATATCATCGAAGTCGGCTCGGTTATCACCATGGAGCCCGGCGTCTACCTGCCCGGCGTGGGCGGCGTGCGCCTGGAGGACTACGGCGTCGTCACCGAGAACGGCTATGAGCCCTTCACCAAGACCCCGCACGACCTGCACATTATCGATTGCTAATCCACTCCGGTAGATTTTGGGGCATGTCCCAAGAGTCCACTTAGGAGGCGGGGCGTCCGGAACGATTCGGGCGCCCCGCGTTCTCTTTTTATGCGCTCGCCGCAGCCGCCGTCTGCAAGTGTATAATTTCGCTCGTATGTAATTTGGACGTTTGTGCGTCTAGCCAATAACAAGAAAGGTCGCTATGCCTACTATCTCTACCGCCGACTTCAAGAACGGCCTCGGTCTCCGCATTAAGGACAAGGTCTACACCATCGTCGAGTTCCAGCATGTCAAGCCGGGCAAGGGCGGCGCTTTCGTGCGCTACAAGACCCGCGACATCAAGAGCGGCCGCGTCGTCGAGAACACCTGCAACGCCGGCACCAAGTTCGAGAGCGTCATGCTCACCACCCGTGAGTTCCAGTACCTCTACAACGACGGCGCTGACTACATCTTCATGGACAACGAGTCTTACGAGCAGGTTCCCGTTCCCGAGGACATGGTGGGCGAGAACGCCAAGTGGCTGCGCGAGAATGACACCTGCCAGTTGCTCTTCGCCGACGACGAGCTCATGGGCGTGACCCCGCCGATGTTCATCGAGACCACCATCGTCCAGACCGACCCGGGCTTCAAGGGCGATACTGTCCAGGGTTCCACCAAGCCGGCCACCATCGACACCGGCGCTGTCATCCAGGTCCCCATGTACCTCAACGAGGGCGAGGTCATCAAGGTTGACACCCGCGACGGCAAGTTCGTCTCCCGCGTCTAGCAACCAACTCTTCTAGGAGGACTCATGCCCCAGGAAATCAAGATT
>DBFOPE010000052.1:0-4159 GCA_048429085.1 Collinsella sp. | reverse complement strand
TCCCGCCGGTGTCGCCGTCTACGTCGACTGCCTGACCGACAACCGCAACCGCACCGCTGCCGACGTCCGTTCCGCCTTTTCCCACGCTGGTGGCAACCTGGGCACCTCCGGCTCCGTCGCCTTCCAGTTTGAGCGCAAGGGTCAGATCGTCGTCGCCAAGGAGATCCTGGACGAGAACGCCAAGAAGGAGACCATGATCGCCAACGGTGCTGCCGGTGACGAGGATGAGTTTATGATGGCGATCGCCGAGGCCGGTGGCGAGGACTACGAGGACGCCGGCGAGGAGTGGATCGTCTGGACCGCTGCCAACGACGTCATGGCTGTTTCCAAGGCACTCGAGGAGCAGGGCATCCAGGTCAAGGGCTCCGAGACCACCATGGTCCCGACCACCCCGACCGAGGTTTCCGGTGCCGACGCCAAGAAGGTTCAGCGCCTCATCGACCGTCTTGAGGAGCTCGACGACGTCCAGGACGTCTACAGCACCATGGACATGACCGACGAGGTTATCGCTGCCCTCGAGGAGGAGTAGCGCCCGCACGGATTGAGCCGTGCATATCTGGGCATAATGAAGCGAGCATGCAAGCCTCGTGGAATAGATGAGCCGGATCCGCGTGCATGAGGCACCGGACCCGGCTCTTTTATAATGATGCGAATCGTTTTGCATTCTGTGGATCGAGATTTGAAGGGAGCGCTGCATGCGCGTGCTCAAACGAGCCCTGGCGATTGTGTATCTTGCCGCCGCCGTCGTGGCGCTGGGTACGTTAGTCTGCCAGTTTTGGGGGCCATATACCTATCGCTTTATGCTGCTGATGCGCGATCCGCTGCCTCGCATCGTTGTTACGGCGTGCGGCGGCGTCGTGGCGCTCGGCGTGCTCGTGGGTTTCTTCCGCCTGGTGTTTGCTCGTCGCGAGCCGTCCTGCGTGCATCCGGCGGGGGAGCGCAATATCGAGGTCACGCTCGCTGCCCTCTCCTCGTGTGCCCGCACCGCGGCAGAGCGCGACGACCGAGTGATGATCGAGCATGTCGAGGCGCGCGTGCAGGGCTCCGACGAATCGCACGTCCGTTTTAAGGTTGACGCCATCGCGCTCGACGACCGGGACGTGGCCTCCCTTGCAGCCGCGATGCAGCAACGTATCGAGGAGGCCTGCGACACTATGCTCGGCACGCCGGGCACGACTGCGCGCGTTCGTTTTTTGCCGTCCAAGACTACCGTCCAGACCGTGGAGGTTTCCGGTGAGTGATACCAATCAAGACAAGACCGCCCACACGCCGCGCCTGACTATCGATCAGAGCGCCGCGCCGGCAGGCGAGGTCGTCGATCCCAAGGTAGAGGGTACCGAGTCACATGACGCGGTCGCCGATGATTTTGATGAGGCCATGGGTCTCATCAAGGGTACGGGGGCAGCCATCTGGAGCTATGCCGTCCGTCATCCCAACACCACGCTTGGAGCCGTCGCTGGTTTTGTGCTCGCCGTGCTGGTGCTCACGCTCGGCCTGTGGGATACGCTCGTCATCGCTTTCTTTGTGCTGATCGGCGCCGTGATTGGCCAGATCCGCGACGGCGAGAACGGGATCGTCAACTTCTTCGGCCGTCTGTTTAGCGGCCGCTAGCATGTATTCGACCGCCGCGTGTGCGGTGGGCATAAGGAGGAACCATGGCTTTTAACACGAAGGTCGATGTGGCCGATACCGAGCTCGAGGTAGACGAGACCGTCACCGCCGAGGCCGAGGACGTAACGCTCGAGGACGAGGCGCTCGTCGAGGCCGAACCCGCCGACGATGCGGACGAGGATGATGGGGAAGCGGACGAGTCCGAGGACTCGCTGACCTATTCCAACGGTGTGATCGAGAAGATCGTCGCCATGGCCACCCGCGAGGTACCGCACGTCCTGGGCATGAAGGGCAACCTCATGCACTTTGTGCAGGAGCAGTTTGGTGCCGAGAATCTGACCAAGGGCGTGACAGTCGAGGTCACCGATGACAACCGCGTGGTCGTTAACATTTCCGTCATTATCGAGTACGGCGCCTATGCGCCCGCGATTTTCGACGACGTCAAGGCGCGCGTGACCGAGCGTCTGGCTGCGATGACCGGCCTTGAGGTGGCAGGCGTCAACCTACGCATCGAGGATGTCATCACCCCCGAGGAGTACGAGCACCGCACCAACCAGCACGAGTAACCTACCAAAAAGGGATGTTTATTTTAGCAGGTTTTATCTGCGAAAACGTCAAACGGCCGGCCGCACGGATGTATGTGCGGCCGGCCGTTATTTGTATGTCCCCGATGTAGTCATACCGCTCGTCTAACTAAGGGTTGCAATCCCCACGTTCCGCGTTACCCTAATGAGCGCATTGTTTCCAAATTGTTAACGAGGAGTTGCCGTAATGGCTGACGAGCGCGAAACAGAAAGCAAGGCATGGGCGATTGAGGCCGCCGCGGCAGAGGCGGCATCGCGAGCTGCCGAGGAGCTACATCGTCCTCCCGTGGTGCCGATGGAGCGCGTGGTCGATCGCACCGATATCGAGCGCGGCGAGCGTGCCGGCCAAAAGCGCAGCCAGGAGCCAGGCTTCCCGCGCTTTTTCGCCGAGCTCAATCTGGGTCTGATTCTTACGGCCTTTGCCATCGTTGCGTTTAAAACCCCTAATCACTTTGCTTTTGGCGGCACCTCGGGCATGTCGGTCATTCTGTCCACGCTGTTCCCGACCCTGCCCGTCGGCGTCTTTATGTGGATTATCAACGCGGTTCTCGTCGTCTTGGGCTTTATCTTTTTTGAGCGCAAGGCAATCCTGTGGAGCGTCTTCGCCTCGTTTGCGCTGTCTGCCTATGTTTCGCTGTTTGAGCTCTTTATCCCGACCGATGTCTCGATGACAGGCGATATGTGGCTCGACCTGTGCTTTGCCGTGATTCTGCCGGCGCTCGGCAGCGCCATCGTCTTTGATATCGGCGCCTCGACGGGCGGCACGGACATCCTCGCCATGATCCTCAAGCGACGCACCACGCTCGAGATTGGCCGCGCGCTGTTGCTGGTCGATATCGGCATCGTGACCATCGCGGCCTTCTTGTACGGTCCGCGCGTCGGTCTGTACTGCGTGCTCGGTCTGTTTGCCAAGACGCTTGTGGTCGACAAGGCTATCGAGAGCATTCACCTTCGTAAGGTCTGCACGATCATTTGCTCTGAGCCCCTTAAGGTCGAGGAGTTTATCGTCAAGCATCTCAACCGCACGGCGACCATCAGCCGCGGCTACGGCGCCTTCTCGGGCAAGTGCGTCACGGTGATCATGAGCGTGCTGAGCCGTCGCGAGGCCGTGCAGCTGCGCCGTTATGCGCGCGAGGTCGATCCGGGTGCCTTTATCACGATCGTCGACAGCTCCGAGATCGTCGGCAAGGGTTTCCGCGGAACGAACTAACGCGGACGCACTCATCAAACAATCGAAAAGCGCCTCGCTCGTTGCAAATACGCCATCTAGGAGTATTTGTCCCCACATTAGGCGATAATGATGCCAAAGACATCGTTTGCGATCCAGGTGATTCGCTCTAGATACGAAGGGATGATTTCGATGTTCTGTTCGCAGTGTGGCGCTCCTATGGGCGATAACGACAAGTTCTGCGGTGTGTGCGGTGCTCCTAATGCTGGTGCTGCAGCTTCCACCCCTCAGGGTCAGCCTCAGCAATTTGTCCCTCAGCCTCCCATGAACGCGTCCAAGGGCTGTGTGGCTCAGGCGTTTGAGGATATGACCAAGACTCCGGGCGTGCTGCAGCGCGTGTGCCAGATTGCCTTTTTGCCGGCGCTTATCTGTGTTGTGTCGGTACTCGTGCTGTTCATCCCCGTTATCGGCGGTATTGCAGCTGCCATCGGCTTTTTGGCCGCCTACGTGGCGAGCGTGTGCGGTTCGGGCTTTGGCATCGAGTGGGGTCGCGACCTGTCGCTTAAGATCGATGACGGCATGGATCGTCCGTTGATGCGTTCCACGTCGTTTGGTCTCGGAATCTTTTCGAGCGTTATTTCGGTCGTGCTCGAGTTTATCGCTGCCATTCCCATTATCGGTGTAGTGCTTTCGCTGGTGGAGGGCGTGGTAATTGGCGCCGCGGGCTCGTATTCTTATTACGGCTCTTATGCGCTCGAGGCTGCGCTGTTTGGCTCGCTTGGCCTGCTTGTCCTGG
>DBFOPE010000051.1:0-3737 GCA_048429085.1 Collinsella sp. | reverse complement strand
GACGACCTCCCACAGGTTCTTATCGGGGTCGATGCCGGAACGGTTCTGGTCGACGTAAGAAATCTTGACGGTCTCGCCCACCTCGAGCTCGCCCGAAGTCAGCGGCTCCAGACCCACGATGGTCTTGAAGAGCGTAGTCTTACCCACGCCGTTGGGGCCGATGACGCCCACGATGCCGTTGCGCGGCAGGGTGAACGAAAGGTCGTCGATGAGCACGCGGCCATCGAACTCCTTGTGCAGATGATGGGCCTCGAGCACCTTGTTGCCCAGACGCGGGCCCACGGGGATGCGGATGTCGGTCCAGTCGAGCTTCTGGCTTGCGCGGGCCTCGGCCTCCATCTCCTCGTAGCGAGCCAGACGGGCCTTGTTCTTGGCCTGGCGAGCCTTGGGCGAGCTGCGTACCCACTCGAGCTCGGCCTCCATGCGCTTGGCGAGCTTGACGTCGCGGTTGCCCTGCGCCTCGATACGCGCGGCCTTGGTCTCCAGATACGTGGAGTAGTTGCCCTTGTAGGGATAAAGGTGACCGCGGTCGACCTCGCAGATCCACTCGGCAACGTTATCCAGGAAGTAGCGATCGTGCGTGACGGCAAGCACCGCGCCCTGGTAGTTGTGCAGGAAGTGCTCAAGCCACAGGATCGACTCGGCGTCCAGGTGGTTCGTGGGCTCGTCGAGCAGCAGCAGGTCGGGAGCCTCGAGCAGCAGCTTGCACAGGGCCACGCGACGGCGCTCGCCGCCGGAAAGCACGTTGACCGGCATGTCGGAATCGGGCAACTGCAGGGCGTCCATGGCCTGGCCGAGCTTGGAATCGATATCCCAGCCGTCGGCGGCGTCGATCTCGTCCTGGAGCTTTCCCATCTCGGCCATGAGGGCGTCCATGTCGCAATCCGGGTCGCACATCTCCTCGCCGATCTTGTTGAAGCGATCGACCTTGGCGATCATGTCGCCAAATGCCATGCGCACGTTCTCGATGACGGTCTTGTCATCGTCGAGCGGCGGCTCCTGCTGCAGGATGCCCACGGTGTAGCCGGGGGTGAGCCTAGCATCGCCGTTGGAGACCTCCTCGATGCCGGCCATGACCTTGAGCAGGGTCGACTTGCCCATACCATTGGGGCCCACGACGCCGATCTTGGCACCGGGGTAGAAGCTCAGGGTCACGTCGTCAAGGATTACCTTGTCGCCATGGGCCTTACGAGCCTGATACATCTGGTAGATAAACTCCGCCATTTGCCTGTTTTATCCTTTCTACCTGCTGTTTCCCTATTCTTGTTTCGCCTAAGTGGAAACGAAATGGAAAAACCAGCTCTGAAACGTAACGAAAAAGGGCATGGTTGCCCATACCCCCTAATACTACCTGGGAAAAGTTCCCCCGGAACATACTATGAACTGCGTACGCTAGTTTTCCGCAACCTTAGCGAGCGGCTCGCTGCGATTTGCGCCACAGCAGATACGAGTAGACGTAGACGGCTCCAACCGAACCAAACGCCAGAACCGCAATCACCGCGGCGACGACTTCACTCGAAAGCACGCTGCCTGCCACGCCCATCACAATCAGGCCAAGGCCCAGCACCATAAAGCAGGCGCCACCAAAACGCTGCGTACGGCGCCAGTTCTCGGGATCGGCAAGCGCCCAAGGTGTCTTGATGCCGAGCGTATAGTTCTGCTTCACACGTGGCAAGTAGTTGCCTACGCCGATGAACAGCAAACCGACAACACCGGAAATCAGCACGTTGACCGAACCGACCGCCGGCACCACGCCCCAGACCGTAAGTTCTCCCAGCCAGCTTACGGCACACATGAACAAGGTAAAGGCGATTACGAAGCCCTGATAGAACTTGCCCGAGGTTCGATATGCCTCACCTTTGGGATCGATGCGCGGCACCGCGCGGAACATTGCGAGAAGCGCCAGCGGCAACGCGCCGAGCGCCGATGCCATCCAGCTAGGACCCCAACCGTCGACAGCGCCGTTCGCGCCCCAGTGCGTGGGAATCCGTGCAGGCAAGCTCGGCATCACCATGAGGTGCACTACGACATTGGCGACGCACAGAACAACCAGCGCAATCCACACGCGCGACGATACCCCCGTGGGGTGAATGCCCTTGTTTTCGTTATTCATCCTTATCACCTTCCGTGTTTGTAAAGCCCATAAACCAACCGATCAAGTCCTGCATGACGGTGGTGTTTAAGCTGTAAACGATGTTTTGGCCATGACGTTCGTCGGTCACCAACCCGGCGTTTTTGAGCGTCGCCAAGTGATGGCTCAGCGACGGCTTACTGATATCGAAATGCTCGGCAAGCTCCCCCGCCGTGCAATTGCCCTCGCGCAGCAGTTCCAAAATGTGACGCCGTGTAGGATCGGCCAGCGCCTTAAAACCCTCTCCCGGCATAAGACCTCCTCTCATCATCTCTCATGACGTGCACACTATACTCGATATTTAGATGTTTGTCTAACTATCTAACCGCAATGCTTCAAACCACATCAAAGCAAACGCCATCGCAGCCTATGGGCGATTACCTATAATGGCGATAGCTAGAACACGATTCACTTCCCCATCGGAGGATGTCTATGACTGAAACCACAGCCGCAACTCCCAACGAGACACGCGACACCAAGCTCGAGATCATTATGGGCCGCGAGGCACTCGATAAGCTCGCCGATGCTACGGTGCTGGTGCTCGGCTGCGGAGGCGTGGGCTCCAATTGCTGCGAGGCACTCGCCCGCGGCGGCATCGGTCATTTCGTCATTCTGGACAAGGACATCATCGCGCCCAGCAATATCAATCGCCAGGCCATCGCCTTTCACAGCACCGTCGGCAAGCGCAAGGTAGACGTGATGGAAGCCATGATTCGCGATATCAATCCCGCCGCCACCGTTATCAAGCGCACCGAATACCTGCTGAGCGACAACATTGATGATTTCTTCGCGAGCGTTTGGGAGCAGACGGAGGGCAAGATCGACTACATCGTCGACGCCATCGACACCATCTCGGCCAAGCTCACCATTGCCAAATATGCTCAGGACCACGACATCCGTTTGGTTAGCTCCATGGGCGGGGCCAACAAGCTCCATCCCGAGTGCCTCCGCTTTGCCGACATTTTCGATACGGTACGCGACCCCATGAGCCGCATCATGCGCAAAGAATGCAAGAAGCGCGGAATCAAGAGCCTGCATGTACTGTTTAGCTGCGAGGAATCGGTTAAGACACAGCCCCGCGACCCTTCCAACATCCACGAGCGTACCGAGCTCGGAACCGCCAGCTTTATGCCGCCCATCATGGGTCAGATGATTGCCGGCGAGGTTATCCGCCAGATCAGTGGCCGCGGCACCGAGCGCGTGCGCGCCGATGGCCAGCGCTTGGACTAGCGGAGCGCGCCGAGATGGAGCCCCGGTTATTTGATGCACACTGCCATCTTGATTTAATGGCTCACCCGGACGCCGTTGCCGATGAGGCAACGGCGCTGGGCTTGGGTCTATTTGATTGCGGCGTCGATCCACGCGACTTTTCGGCCGCAAACGAGCGCGCTCGTCGCCACCCGGGCATCATCGCCGGCGTTGGGCTTCACCCCTGGTGGCTCGCCGATGGCCACTGCGGTTTTGCCGAAGTCAATCTGCTTTGCGAAGTTGCTGCCCAAGAACGCTACATCGGCGAAGTCGGACTCGACTTTTCCGCGCGCTTTGCTGGAAGTGAGCCGCTACAAATACAGGCACTTAACCGGCTCTGCGATGCGCTCGTGCAGCA
>DBFOPE010000050.1:0-6068 GCA_048429085.1 Collinsella sp. | reverse complement strand
TCTGGAGCTCACTCACTTTGAGGCCGATGAGGACCTCAAGGCCCGCGTGCTCGTCAAGCTGGAATACTTCAACCCCGCCGGGTCCGTCAAAGACCGCGTCGCCAAGAACATGATCGACGAGGCCGAGAAGGCCGGCAAGCTTGTGCGCGGCGGCGACTACACCATCATCGAGCCCACGAGCGGCAACACCGGCGTCGGCATCGCCTCAGTGGCGGGGGCTCGCGGCTACAAGGTGATCATCACCATGCCCGAGACCATGTCCGTCGAGCGCCGCAAACTTATGCAGGCATACGGCGCACAGCTCGTGCTCACCGACGGCTCCAAGGGCATGAAGGGTGCCATCGCCAAGGCCGAGGAGCTGCAGAAGGAGACGCCCAACAGCATTATCGCCGGCCAGTTTGTGAACCCCGCCAACCCCGCCATCCACAAGGCCACGACCGGCCCCGAGATCTGGGATGACACCGACGGCGAGGTCGATATCTTCGTCGCTGGCGTTGGCACCGGCGGCACCGTGACCGGCGTGGGCGAGTTCCTCAAGGAGCAGAACCCCGAGATTCAGGTCGTCGCCGTCGAGCCCGCCACCTCCCCGGTGCTCTCCAAGGGCCAGGCCGGCCCGCACAAGATCCAGGGTATCGGCGCCGGCTTTGTGCCCGACGTCCTCGACACCCAGGCCTACGACGAGATCATCCCCGTCGAGAACGACGACGCCTTTTCCACCGGCCGCGCCGTGGGCCAGAAGGAGGGCGTGCTCGTGGGCATTTCGTCCGGCGCCGCCGTGTGGGCCGCACTGCAGCTGGCCAAGCGCCCCGAGAACGAGGGCAAGACCATCGTGGCTCTGCTTGCCGACACCGGTGAGCGCTACCTGTCCACGGCACTCTTCCAGGACTAGGGCCTCGCCCATAGGTTGAGCCCAGGACGAATCGGTCTCCTCTCTCCCGGCAGTCTAAGCCCATCCCATCAGGGCGCTCCACGAGTCGTCCGAACTTGCTACAATGTCTGCGGCGCGGAACCAGCCTCCCGCGCCGCTTTTCTTTTTTGGCCACATGCCACCAAGGAGAACCTCCCCATGCACAACAAGCGCGTGCTCGTCGCCATGAGTGGCGGCGTCGATTCCAGCGTGACTGCCTACCTGCTCAAGCGCCAGGGCTACGAATGCGTCGGTGCCACCATGCGCCTCACCTGTCCCGCGCCCGATCCCGTCACGGGCATGAGCAAAGTCGACCGCGACATCGCCGATGCAAAGGCCGTCGCCGAGCGCCTGGGGATACCCCACCACGTGCTCGACCTGCAGCAGACCTTCGACCGCAACGTTATCGAGCGCTTCGTGACTGCCTATCAGGAGGGACTGACGCCCAACCCGTGCATCATCTGCAACCGCCATATTAAGTTTGGCGCGCTGCTCGATGCGGCACTCGATATGGGCTGCGACTACATCGCCACGGGTCATTACGCCAAAACGAGCCAGGCGTCCGACGGAACCTGGCAGCTGCACCGCGGCGAAGATCCCAAAAAGGACCAAAGCTACTTTTTGTATTCGCTCACACAAGAGCGCCTGGCACGCACGATCTTTCCGCTGGCCGGACTGGACAAAGAGCGCGACGTGCGCCGCATAGCCGCCGAGCAGGGCTTTACCAACGCCCAGAAGGCCGAAAGCGAGGACATCTGCTTTATTCCAGACGGTGACTACGCGGGCTATATCGAGCGCCGCTGCGGACATCCCACTGCACCGGGCGACATTGTGTGGCGCGACGGCAGCGTGGTCGGGCGCCACAACGGCGCGCTGCGCTACACCATCGGCCAGCGCAAGGGCCTGGGCGTCGCGATGGCGCATCCCGTGTACGTAACGGGCGTCGATGCCGCCAACAACATTGTGCATCTGGGCGAGGCCGAGGACCTGACGGCCACAGCGCTCACGGCCAATGACTGGATCTGGAGTGCCCCTGCCGACCACATGGAGGCAGAGCTCACGTCCGGCGGCATTCGCGTGGGCGCCAAGTACCGCTACCGTCAAAAGGACCAGGCAGCGACCCTTACACGTGGCGCCGACGGGCAAATGCTGCTGACTTTTGACGAGCCGCAGCGCGCCATCGCCCCCGGCCAGGCCGTCGTCGTCTACCACGGCGACGTCGTCCTGGGCGGCGGCACCGTTACGGCAGCCATCAAGTAGCCGCAGGATTATCGCCGCACGTGTCGAAGCACTTCAACAGCGGCATTCACCTCGATAACACGACGCTCCAGACCGCGGCGAATGGACTCGAGCCGGCCCTCCGCCGTCGCCCATTCGCTCTGCGAAAGAATCTCAATCGCCTCATCAACAAATCCGTCGAGTCGCGATGCGTCGAACCAATCGAGTGAGCCCGCAAGCGCCAGCTGGACGGAAGGGTCGGGCCCAAACGGCTTAGCGGAAAACCCAAACTCCCCAGCTGCGAGCACGGCAGTTGGTACGTTGTACCACAGGCAGTTGCCGCTATCGAACAGCGGAGCAGGTTTTATCTCCAGGGTGTCAACATTACGGATGATGCCGAAGTTTCGCCAATGGCGGTCACTGTTGGCCAAAAGGGCATCGCAGACAATCATCTGCGACATAGACCTTCTCACAGTGGCCTCATCGGCACCATGCTTGCCAAGGTAGCGACAGTATCGATCGTATGTCGAGCTTCCTCGCTGGCCGCCAAGGGCGTTCTTAACGTAAACAGCCGGAACGTATTCCTCGCGGCCATCAAGAAAGTCGTCGCACAGACACACAGGGCCATCGAACATCCGCTCAACCGTATAAGGAACAAACTCACCCTCCGACAGCAAGCGACGATGTAGAGCCGTTGCAACCGCCTCGTTAAAGGGACGTTGATCGTCCATCCCGCACCCTTTAGCCAAAACGCGAATATCGTTTCGGATCATCCACGATTTAGGGAGCTCGCCCTCGGACGTGTTATCCGGATTTTTAAGACCGATGCCTTCCAGCCAACCCGAACGCTCTTCGGGCGCCGATCGCTCAAATTCGTTCTCAAAGTAATTGATGTTTTGCCATTTGAATTCGTCGCAATCGGCCGGCCGCAGCCAATAACAATCCGAAAGCGATAGGCCCAGACACCGAACCGGAACCTCGATGCCACTGGCAATTCCCAGTTCACGATAGCGCGAGACGAGTCCGGGGCGGACGTCAGGCACCGACCGATGGCCCCACCACACGTTGAGCGCCCGTTTATTCACCGCAAGAGAAGAGCTCGAGCACGTGCCAAACGGCATCCTCTGCGCATCAAGTACCTCGGCGATTTCGAAGGAAAACTCGCGCGTCGGATCAAACGAAACACGTGCGACCTCGTGATCGGCGGACATCAGCGTAAACTTGCGCCCCACATCGGCCGCAGGACGGCGTCCACGTTTGCGGACCTTTTGATAAGCGACCGCAGAATCATACTCAACCATCTTCCGTCCGCCCACAATATCGCACGCGAGCGTTCCCGATGCGGCAAGTTGAGATATGCGGGCTTTCGTAACGCCCAACAGGTGGGCGGCGTCACCCATAGATAAGTACTCAGATGTATTCATATGCCGCATTACCTCGTTAAGTAATTTACGCGTTTAGTTAATAGATTATATACATCATAATACTAAACATCCTAAAGAGAAAAAAGGCCCGAGCAATCGGGCCTTAGAGCAATTGGTCAGCCGAGTCGCAAACTGCTCCCCTAGCGCTGTACGTAGGCGCGAACCAGCTCGTAGGTATTGCGCACGCCGTCCGTGTGGCTACGCTCGTAGTTGTGGCTCGCGTACACGCCGGGGCCGATCAGGCCATGGCGAATGTCGTAACCGGCCGAAAGCGTGGCCTCAACGTCGGAGCCGTAGTGCGGGTACACGTCGATGGCGTAATCAAGCTCCAACTCGCGCGCGATATTGGACAGCGTGGTGACCAGGTCGTAGTTGTACGGACCGCCCGAATCCTTGGCGCAAATCGACACCATACGCTCGGTGCAGCCCAGGTCGTCGCCCACGCAGCCCATATCCACGCTGATCATCTCGCGCGTGTCGGCCGGCACGAAGGCGCCGCCGTGGCCGACCTCCTCGTGCACGGTAAAGAGCAGCGACACCTTGCGCGAAAGCGCTACCTCGCCGGCAGCAACGGCGCGAGCCAGACCCAGCAGAATCGCCGCGGACAGCTTGTCGTCAAGGAAGCGACTCTTGATGTAGCCGCTCTCCGTCACCGTGGTACGCGGATCCATAGCAATGATGTCGCCGGTCTGAATACCCAGCTCGAGCACGTCATCCTTGCTGTCGACGTTCTCGTCGAGCAGGATTTCCATGTTCTTCTCGATGGTCTTGACCGGCTCGTCGGCCACGTGCGCCGAAGGCTCGGTATTGAGGACCACGCCCGTGTATACATTGCCGTCACGCGTGTAGACGGTGCAGTTCTCCCCATCGGCCGTAGACCACTGGTGCCCACCAAGCGTCGTGGGACGCAGGCGGCCATTGTCCTTAATGGAGCGCACCATGGCGCCCAAGGTATCGACATGGCTCGCCAACACAAGCGGCTCGCCCTCGCCGCCAAGCTCAACCAGCACGTTGCCCTTATTGGAACGCTCGGGGCCAAAGCCCATATCGCGCAACGTTTCCATTAGATAATCAGTCGCCGCACGGGTATAGCCCGTTGGCGAAGCAATCGAGGTAAGCGCCTTCAACTGGTCAGTAATATAGGAGAGCGTAGAATCCATCTTGGACACCAAAGTCACCCTTTCATATCGAATTAAACCCACAGCAACAATACCACCGCGAACCATCTTTTTACCTAGCGAGATGACCCATTGAGCTCCCCAGAACTGCGCCCGCCACGATAACGAGCCGGCGGGCCCCTGCCCGTTAGCCCCACAATCTTTCCGCAGGACGGAGGAAGCCCCCGCCGCACGAAGTGCGCAGCGGGGGCTTCCGACATGTCCGAGGACGATTGTGGGGCTAACGGGCAGGGGCCCGCCGAACCAAGTTAGGCAGCCGGGCAGATCTTCTTGAAGAGCTCGATAACGTCGTCGAGCGTCGCCTCGCGCGGATTGCCCGGGAAGCAGGCGTCGGCCATGGCGTCCTTGGCCAGGACCTCGATCTCGTCAGCCTTCATGGCCTCGCAGACGTGCGGGATGTTCACGTCGGCGGAAAGCTGCTTGACGGCAGCAATAGCGGCGTCGGCAGCCTCATCGGTGCTCATGCCCGTGGTGTCAACGCCCATGGCGACGGCGACCTTGGCCAGGCGCTCGGCGCAAACCGGCTTGTTGAACTCCATGGCAATCGGCAGCAGCATGGCGCAAGCGACGCCGTGCGGGGTGTCGTAGTGAGCGGACAGGGTGTGAGCCATGGCGTGGTCGATGCCCAGGCCGACATTGGAGAAGCCCATGCCGGCGACATACTGACCAAGAGCCATGCCCTCACGGCCGGAGCCGTGCTGGCCGGACTTGGCCTCGGCAACGGAGTCGCGCAGGTTCTCGCTGATCAGCTTAATGGCCTCAAAGTGGAACATGTCGGAAAGCTCCCAGGCGCCCTTGGTGGTGTAGCCCTCGATAGCGTGGGTCAGAGCGTCCATACCGGTGGAAGCGGTCAGGCCGGCGGGCATGGAGGCCATCATGTCGGGGTCGACGACGGCGACCTCGGGGGCGTCGTTGGTGTCGACGCACACGAACTTGCGGACCTTCTCGGGGTCGGTGATGACGTAGTTGATGGTCACCTCAGCAGCGGTACCGGCGGTCGTCGGCACGGCGATGGTGAACACGGCGTGGTTCTTAGTCGGAGCAACGCCCTCGAGGCTGCGGACATCGGCGAACTCGGGGTTGTTGATAATGATGCCGATGGCCTTAGCGGTGTCCATGGAGGAGCCACCACCGATGGTCACGATAGCGTCAGCCTCGGCGGCCTTGAAGGCCTCGACGCCGTCCTTGACGTTCTGGATGGTGGGGTTGGGCTTGATCTCGGAGTAGAGGCTCCAAGCGATGCCGGCGGCGTCGAGCTCGTCGGTCACCTTAGCGGTAACGCCAAACTTGACCAGATCGGGGTCGGAGCAGACGAAGATCTTCTTGTAGCCGCGACGCTGG
>DBFOPE010000049.1:0-5743 GCA_048429085.1 Collinsella sp. | reverse complement strand
ACCAGTACGGTGACGACCGTCTCGAAAGACATTACGACGGGAACTTTCGACGTCTCGAGCCCCATGGACAGACCCTGCATATATAAGATGTAAGCCACGGCTGTGGGGATGAGTCCAAAGCCAAGGAACAGCAGCAGCAGCCGTGGCGACATTGCCGCGGCGACATCCGGCCACGGAGCCGCGATAGCCGCCATAACCGCACCGCCAAAAACAAAGCCCCAAAACGTGACAGCCAGCGGGTGGACTGTCTTGGTTGCTATCCGGCTAAACACCGCGAGCGACGCACCGCAAAGGCCTGCAATCACGCCCGACGTGACGCCCCAAACCGAAAAATGAAAACCGGAAAGGTCGCCATTGGTCACTGCAAGCACGCAGCCAACGATGTTAAAGACAATGGCGACGAGCTTGTTGGGGGTCACGTCCTCGCGATAAAGCACGCGGCCGAGCACGACGCCAAACACCGGCGAGGTATAGAGCAGCACCGAGGCCGTAGACATGCCCACCTCGCCCATGCACTCGTAATAGCAGGTGTTGGCGGCGGCCAGGCCGACAATACCGACAAGCGCGCAGGGGACGAGCTCTTTGGGGCTTGCCTTGAATAGCGCCAGGGGACCCTGAGCCACGGTAGACCCCTCACCCGGACGGCAGCCCATAAACATCAGGACCGGCGCCAAGATAAGCGCTCCGACCAACAAGCGAAAGGCAGCCATGCTCTGGGACGAAACGCCCATGGCCGAGATGCCGTTTACAAAGATTCCGATGCTGCCCCACATAAGCGCGGCGATCAGCACCAGCACATAGCCCAGATTGCTTTTCTTCAACGCAGCCTCCTCGGTATTGTTTCCAATATGTTTCATACTACGTTATAGTCGTTATATACATTTTTCAAGACCGAAATCGGCGAGCGGAAAATCTGTTTCCCCACATACTCATTGGGTAGTCATTGGGGACGTTCTTAAATGACTAGTCGTTGGTTGAGCATAAGTCAGCGAGCGGGTCGCATTTGAGGCAAGGTGGCGTGAAACGAAAGGGCGCTGACCTTCTGGTCGCGCCCTTGAAGTTGAACGCCAGATTGTCCAAATGCGGCCCGCGCAGCGTCGAGCCGTTACGCGGTTTGGTAAAACCGCGTAACTAATACTCAAGCTTCCACATGTAGCGGCGCGTCATGTAGTCCTTGTGGGTGACGGCAGAGAGCGCGCGCATGTACACATTGTTGAGGATCGGGGCAAAGATCAGGTGGTTGAAGTACTCGCTCACGCTGTCCTTGATGTCGTTGAGGCCAAGCTCCTTGGCGTCGAGCTGATAGACGCGCTCGCCACCGTACTGGTTGACGAAGCGGATGCCGCGCTCGTCGTTGCAGCGGCTGCGGCCGACGCTGATGAGCTGGAACAGCGAGGTGCGCTTGTCCAGGATCTCGAAGGGGCCGTGGAAGAAGTCGCAGGTGTTGATGGTGCAGGAGTCGATCTGCAGCATCTCCTGCACGTTGCAGATGCTAAAGACGTAGGCGGCACCAAAGAGCGGACCCTGAGCCATCACGTTGATGCAGGGCTTGTCGGCGTTCTGCTCGGCCCACTTGGCAGCGAGCGGACGGGTGTACTCGACGGCCTTGCGATAGATGGGGTCGACCAGGTCGAAGGCGGCCATAGCGGTCTCGTACTCGGCATAACCCTCGGTCTGCTGCGTGAGCTCCATGGCGATCATGGTCACGACGGCGGAGTTGGTACGGCCCATGCAGGACTCGTCGACGGCCAGGCTGTCATACTGGATCTTGTAGTCGCAGACCTCGGTGAGGCCGGACTCGTCAACATAGATTGCGATGGTGCTGGCGCCGTGGTCCTTGGCGACCTGGGCGGCGACGATGGTCTCCTTGGTGCCGCGCATGGACACGACAACGGCCAGGGTGTTCTCGTTGACGTAGGCCGGGGTGGCGTGCACGAACTCGTTGCTGGTGTAGCTGGAGCTCACGACCTGCGTGGCCTCGTGCTCCATAAAGTACTGGGCAGGATAGTTGCCGCCGTTGGATCCGCCGGCGCCAATCCACACGACGCGCTTGATGCCGCCCTTGTCTGCCTTGTCAGCCAAAACCTGGGAGACGACGTCCTTAACCTGTTCCTGAGTAGTCATCGCGCATCAGCCTTTCTTCTCGTTTGATGCTCTCGATGGCATACAAGTTACATACATGTTTTGGTTATGTCGACTAGTTGTATGCTATATTTGTCTTAGAATTTTTGCTGATGCGGTTTTTGATAATTGGCTACCAGCGGTTTTGTTGTCGTATTGAATACATGCTTGCTTAGATAAGCATACAAGTTAGATATAGGCTGATCGCATGAACGCTTCATCTAAAAAGAAACTGAGCCAATACGAGCGCTTGGCGGGTACGCTTCGCGACCGCATCGCCGCCGGCACCTACGCGCGCGGAGACAAGCTGCCGTCCGAGATGGAACTCATGGACGAATCGGGGCTGTCGCGCAGCACCGTACGCCATGCCCTTAAGGTGCTCGTTGATGAGGGTCTGGTTCGAACCGAGCGCGGGCGCGGCGCCTTTGTGGCCGACACGCCGGCGCTCCACGAGAACAACCTGGTGTTTTCGAGCTATACAGCGCAGGTCCAGGGTCAGGGCATGAAGCCCACCACGCGCACGGTGGACTCGGGCTTTACCAAGGCGGGCGGCAGCATAGCCAAGTTCTTTGATGCCGCCGTGGGCAGCAAGCTCGTCAAACTTGTCCGTCTGCGTTATCTGGACGATGCGCCACTGTGCCTGGAGACCACCTATCTACCACCGAGCTTTGAAGCACTCATCGACCGCGATATCAACGGTTCGCTCTACGCCACGCTGCGCCAGGAATTCCATCGCGCGCCGGCACAGGGACATAAGACCTTTGAGGTGTGCTATGCCTCGCAAAACGAGGCGTTTTTGCTCAACGTTGAGCGTGGGCAGGCGCTGATCCTGATCACCGACTACGTCTACGACACCGACGGCCGCCCGCTCCATGTCTCCAAGCGCATCCAGCGCACCGACCGCGCCAAATACACCGAGCCCATCGGCTAACCAACACCAAAACCACCACAAAGGGGACAGGCACCTTTGTGGTGGTTTTAGGCGAGGATGTCGGGGAACCAGGTTGGCTTAGGTTGGTTAGGGACGCGCTCGGCCAGGACCAGCTCCATCCAGCACATGTCGTACCAGCGGCCGAACTTTTGGGCACAGCGGTCGAAGACGCCCACCAGGCGATATCCCATATGGGCATGGAAATCCTGGCTGTTGTGCGTCAGGTACTCGTCGTCCTTATCGTGCGGCACGGCGATGAGGGCGCACATGTTGGTGATGCCCATCGCGACCAAGCATTGCTTGAGCGCGTCGTGCAGCTTGCGGCCCAGCCCGCCGTGGCGCACATCGCGCGCCAGGTAGATCGATGTCTCGACCGACCAGTCGTACGCCTCGCGGCTGTTAAGCGGACTCACGTAGGCATAGCCTACCGGACGCCCGTCCAACTCCATCACCAAATATGGATAACGCTTGAGCGTACGCTCGATGCGCCCAGCGAACTCCTCAACGCTCGGCACCTCGTATTCGCAGGTAATCGCCGTCTCGCGCACATACGGCTCATAGATGGCAAGCAACGCCGGCGCATCATCGGGCGTCGCCAGGCGAATCGTCGGCTCGGACATCTCGGTCATACAACCCTTCTCCCCAAAAGCAAAGGCCGCCCTGCGCCAAGCTCAGGCGCAGGGCGGCCCCTTGTCATTACATCAGGCTACAGGACAGCCGCCAACGCGTCGATATCCTCCTGCGTCGTGGCCCAGCTGGTGCAAAAACGCACCACCGTGTGGGTCTCGTCGTACTTTTCCCAGTACTCGATCGCCGCATGCTCGCGAATGCGGGCCATAACCTCGTTGGGCAGAATCACGAACTGCTGGTTGGTCGGCGTCTCCAAGAAGAACTGGTAACCGCGCTCGCGCAGCACGCGACGCAGCGCCTGAGCGGTCTCAATCGCCTGGCGCCCAATCTCAAAATACAGGCCGTCGGTAAAAAGAGCCTCAAACTGCACGCCCGTCAGGCGGCCCTTGGCCAGCAACGCGCCGTGCTGCTTAATGCGCGGAATGGGGTGCGCCGGGGCGTGCATGCCGCAAAACACCACGGCCTCACCGCACAGAGCGCCGCACTTGGTGCCGCCGATGTAGAACACGTCGCACAGCTGCGCCAGCTCGGGCAGGGTAATGTCGCACTCATCGGCCGCCAGCGCATAGGCCAGGCGGGCACCGTCCACAAACAGCGGAATCTGGCGCTTCTGGCACACCGCATGGATCGCCGCGAGCTCGACCTTGGAGTACAGCGTGCCGTACTCGGTCGATAGGCTCACGTACACGGCGCCTGGGAACACCGTATGCTCGTAGCTCTCGTTTTCGTAGAACACCTGGATATAGTTCTCGAGGTCCTCGGCGTGCATCTTGCCCTCGTAGCCGGGGATGGTGAGTACCTTGTGGCCGCCAAACTCGATGGCGCCCGCCTCGTGGCAGGCGACGTGGCCGGTCTCGGCAGCAACGACGCCCTCGTACGGCGCGAGCAACATGTCGATCACCGTCGCGTTGGCCTGCGTGCCGCCCACCAGAAAAAACACGTCGGCATCGGGGGCCTGACAGGCCTCGCGGATAAGTTGCTTGGCACGCTCGGTGTGCGCATCGGTACCGTAGCCGGGCTGCGGCTCCATGTTGGTGTCGACGAGCGCCTGCAGCACTGCCGGATGTGCGCCGTGGGAATAGTCGTTGTTAAACGCGAGCATGGCAATCCTCTCTAGCCGGGCACGGGCCCGATGATTCAAACGGGGCTATTGTACGCCGTTGGGATAGGCAACGCGCGCGGCAAGGCACTCAAGCGCCAACACCAGGGCAAAGCCGCAGCTCACGTCGCTCAAAAAGTGAGCTCCGATCACGATACGGCCAAAGGCGACGAGCGCCGCGACCACAGCCGCCGCCCAAAAGATCACGCGGCGACGCGAAGGTTTTTCCTTAAAGGCTGCCGCGGGAAGCCCGGCGAGCATAAGGCCGATCGCCGCATGCGCGGTGTGCCCGCTCGCGAACGACTTGAACCCGTCCTTGATCACGCCGGCGGCGATATAGGTCCACTTGTCGGGATTGCCGATTACCCACCACGGCTGAAAATTGAGCCCCGGCGTGACCTCGATCACGCGCATGCGCGGGCGCGACCACAGCGGCTTGACGATCACGTTGAGGATAATGGCCTGAGCGACCCACACGGCAAGTACCATCAACGCCCAGCGCGTGAGCTCGTCGGGCGCGGTGTCGCGCGTAAGGCGATAGGCAATAACGTTAACCGCAATGACCAGCACAAACGTCAGCACCAGCTGAAACGCGATGAGCTTGCCGCCGACGCGCAGCGATCCGATAATCTCGTAGCCGACCAGACCCACGTTGATCAAAACGCCCAGCACGGCGAGCCATTTGCTCCCCCTGGAGTCGGGACGCACCGCTCGCACGAGCATAACGCCTGCGATGCTCGCCGTCAGCTCAAACGGCAGCTCGCCGGCAGCCTCGATAAAGCGGCCGTACATGCTGCCGATGTTGAACAGCGCGCACGAGATCTGATAATCGAAGAAGCTGCCCACGCCCAGGCAAAGGGCAAGGATAACCGCGATAATGGCGACATCTTTCTTATAGATGTATCCGAACATGCTTTCCTTTCGATGTGGCTGGAATCAACCTGCAACGTGGCGGGGCAAAG
>DBFOPE010000048.1:0-6481 GCA_048429085.1 Collinsella sp. | reverse complement strand
GGCGGACAGCTCGAGCGACTTGTCGTACACGGCATTGCGGATATCGCAGGCCACGTTGGCGGCCAGGCGCGCCGAAAGATAGCAGCCCAGCACCGTGCCGCCGCTGGCCATGCCGGTCGCGATAAGCATGTACAGGCCGTTGCGTAAAATATAGTCGACATCGCCCGTGGTAATACCGGTGTTGACCATATTCGCCAGCATCGTGGGAACCAACAGCGTACCGACGTTATCTATCAGCACCGCAAACAGCGTCACCGCAATCAGACCGCGGTACGGCCTCATAAACCTCATTAAGAGTCGCATGTGTCCCCCTCGCCCTTATCGTCAGCCTCGTTCTCGGCGACCACTTGCCGTTTAAATGCCTCGCACTCTTCGTTCAGAACGTGGGAGAACTTACCGACCAAGCGCATGATCTCGCGCTGTTCCCACGGCTCGAGCGCCTCGAATGCCTGTTGCTCGGCTTTTTGCGCCGGCAACGCGTAGCGCTTGGCAAACCGCACGCCTTCTTCGGTCAGTCGCACAACCTTGTTCTTACGACTGCCCTCGGCAAACTCCAACGTCGCAAGCCCTCGCGCCCTAAGCGTCTTAATCGCCGAATTGATGGTCTGTTTGCTGTAGAACCATTCACTCGTCAGCCGACTCACGGCAACGCTTCCGCCCGCTGCACTCGTGTCGACGAGCATCCAGTAGGCGCAGTCCGAAAGACCGCAGGTGCGTGCGAACTCCGAATAGATACGGTCAAGCCCGTTGAGCATCCGGTCGAAATCGACCGGGCTAACTGCACTATTCATCTCTCCCACCATTCGATAGTCCGAGTTTTGACCAATTAATATCTCTACATTAGTCCGAGTTTTGACTATCGTCAACAAGCTCGTTGTTTATGGTCGGCTCTACATAAGCATATCGACAAAAAAGACCGCCGGCGCGGGGGCGGCGCCGGCGGTTGCGAGAGAATATCGGTTGTTGGCTGTTAGGCAGCGACGGCCTCGTAGACCGTGGCGCCCGAGAAGCTGTCGTGCAGGCTCTTGCCGCAGATCCACGGCAGTTCGACGACCTCGCAGACCGTGTTGACCAGCTCGGAGCAGTCAGTAAAGTGGCCCTTATCGTTGAGGGCCTCGCAATCCTGAACACGCCAATAGCCATCGGTGTGCGTGATGTAGTACTCGTGATCGTTGATTGACACGAAAGCGCGCGTCTTGGAACGCAGCAGCTTCAGAAATCCTTCGAAGTCGGTCTCGACGACATCTCCAGCCTGGAACATGATGTTACCTCCTGGCCCGGCGCCACCATGGCGCGTTGATAAACGTTGGTGCTCCTTTAGTAAAACCTTTATCAGAGCTTATGCGCGCATCATTTAGGCAAGTGGTAAAAAACCGCAGGGTAGACGGGATAAAACGTTTAACCATCCCACCGGTTTATCACATTCTGGCTGAAGTTTTATGCAAACCAACTTTTCCACTTGGTAGCTTGCATTGTTTGGGGCCGGCTGCGCGATTACGGCTACGGCACGACGGGTAAGAACGAGGCATCGAAACCAACGTCAGGAGGACCCATGGAGACCATCGAAGCACTCATCCACCGCCGCAGCTGCCGCAAATACAGCGATCGCCCTGTCGAGGCCGAGAAGCTCGCACGCATTATCGAAGCCGGCCAGTACGCGCCGAGCGGCATGGGACGCCAGCCGGTCACGTTCGTCGCCGTTACCGATCCCGCAACCGTCGAGCGCCTCTCGCAGCTCAACGCCCAAGTTATGGGCAGCGAGGGAGATCCCTTCTACGGCGCCAAGACCGTTGTGGTGGTGCTCGTCGACCGCAGCGTGCCCACGTACCTGGAAGACGGCTCGCTCGCCATGGGCAACCTGCTCAACGCAGCCTATGCGCTGGGTGTCGATTCGTGTTGGATCCACCGCGCGCACGAGGTCTTTGACTCACCCGAGGGACTGGAACTGCTGGCCAAGTGGGGTCTGCCCGCCGACGGAAGCCTGCGCGGTGTGGGCAACTGCATTCTGGGCTACGCCGAGGACACACTCCCCGAGGCAAAGCCGCGCCGCGACAACGTGGTGTACGTTAGGTAGCGCAGGAGTGTCCCAAACTGCCGGCAGAAAAGGAACGTCCCCTTCTGCCGGCAAGCTATGTAGATATTTGAGTTGTCGTCGTTTCGTTCGTCTGGGTCGTTTCGGCGTCGTTACCTTGCTCGCCTTCGTCCTTTTGCGCATCGGCGATGGTGGAGGCCGCCGCAACGATACCGCGCTGGGGCGCGACGCCTGTCTGGGTCTGTGCGCCCTCGACAACTTCTGTGCCTGCATGCGCGAGCTCGGGCGATTTAAACATTGCGTCCAAGTTGGCGCCACCGCCGGCATATCCGAGCGCAGCGAGCGCGATGACGATCACTGCAACGGCGGCCACGATCGGCACGTAGCGATGCCAGCCGGCGGGATTGAGTCCGCTGCGGCGAGCCGCACCGCGGCTGATATAGCCCAGCGTTCCGTCGTGCTTGAGCTTAGAGCCCACCACGCGCTTGCGCCCCCGCAGCGATGACTCGGCCTGCATGGCCAAGCGAGCGCTTGCCGAAGGATAGCCGTATTTGGTGCGTTTGAACGAACCGTCGAACCCTGACGCGTGCTTGCCCCACGTCCGGGACGTCGTGCGGCGGTTAACTGGAGCCGCGCCCCGTCTATTCCGGTTTGGTTTTGAAGTCTCCGCCATACGCCCCCGCACGCCGTAACACAATCGAAACATTACTGCTTTGGACTGTAGCACACGCGCTGCACGCGGTCACGGGCGCCTCGCTCAGCGGTCGTCGTCCTTCAGCAAGCGCCACAGGGTCGTGCGGCTTATCCCCAGCACCTCGGCAGCGCGGGTCCGGTTGCCCTGAAGGTGGCCTACGACCAGCCGCGCGATGTCGCGTTCGGTATCGGCCAGTGGACGCAGGATATACAGGTCGCTGTCGAGCGTCGGAGCGCCAAAGGTTGCAGTTTTGATGACGTCCTCCTGGGCGAGCACCTCCTCCGCCACCGCGCGCTCCGCCACACCCGACCCTACTAATATATAGAGTCGTTCCGAGACCTCGCGAAGCTGCAGATAGTTGCGTGGCCAGCGATAGCCGTTGAGCGTCGAGGCAGCCTCCTCGGACATACTCGGAGCGGCAGTTCCAAAGACATCTGACAGATATGACAAATACTGCGCAACCTTTTTCGATGCACCACCCTGCTCGGCAATCGCAGGCGCCACACTTACTGCGCACGCCAAGCGCTCGGTTGCAAAAGCGGCCTGATCGCTTTCGCCGCCGCCCGGCATATCGTTTGCCGTCAGAACCACATGGCAACGCGCGGCCAGCGCCGCGTCGGTCATCGTAGAGACAAGCTCGCGCAGACGCTGCGGCGAAAGTGCATGCCAACCGCCAATACAAAGGGTCAGCCTTGCCTGGAACAGCGGCGATTCCGAGCTTTTGAGCAGATGGCGCCAGCCGCGATCTGTGAGCTCGTCAAGTGCCACGGACACAAAAGGTTCGTCGGCATAAGGCCCATCCAGATAGAGGCGTTTTGCAATCTCTGCCTGGCCAGCACCCAGCTCGCCCTCCAACATGAGGGGCACGCCTCGGGCATAGCTTTCGCAGACGGGGCCAGCGACCGCAGCGGCACCCTCGACAATGCCGTACGCGCTTGCCTCGTAGCGCGCCTCGACCTCATCCGCGTTAAGCCACTCAATACCCGCGTGTGCCGCCACACCGTGCACCTCGCGGACCACGACCACCCAAAGCGCGCCGTATTCCTTGGCGACCGGACGCACCGTAAGGCTCAAGCGCCCTCCCGCATGCCCCATCACCAGGCGCGTGCCGTCGCCCACGCGCCCCAGGCGCTCGGCGACAAATGCCGCGACATCTTGCTCGAGCGCGACATCATCCATGGTCGAAATCGCCACGCGTCCATGCCCATCGATTGCCAACGCCGAGGCCCCGGCAGCAGCCAAGGCCTCGATCAAGATTTGTAGCTTGGCATCGCTATCCATGATTTGCCCCCGTCCGCGGCGACGTGCAACCGCCGACGGTCACACGACCGAATGTTTCAAAATTGAACGATATTGCTCACCAAACACTATAGGGCAGAAGCCGCCGTCCTGCGAGTATATGAGTTGCCCCGCATCGCCATCCTGGCGGGGCGATAAGAGCTCTTCGGGACCTATAAACCTGCGGACAAGCCATACCCGCAAGAGCTCCTATCGCTCCACCGTGGACATGTGCTCGCCAGCACGCAGCGCGCAAATAAGCTACTTCTCTACCAGATTCCCAGCACGTGCTGCATTCCCAAACTCATGCACGCAATGCCAATCCAGCAGCAAAAGCCCAGGGCGATGGGCTTGCCGCCCTTTTTGACCAGCTCGACGATATCGGTATTAAAACCAATAGCCGCCATGGCCATCACGATAAAGAACTTCGACAGCTCCTTGATGGGCGCCGTAATGGATGCAGGAAGCTGAAGCACCGTGGTGATTACGCTCGCCAGCACAAAGAACAGCACGAACATGGGAAACGCGCGTTTAAGCGAGAACGTGCTCTTGGCGTCGCCGCCGGCCTTGCGCGCCAGATGCATCTGCCAGCATGCGAGAACCAACGTAATGGGAATAATGGCCAGCGTCCTGGTGAGCTTGACCACTGTGGCGCTTTCGAGCACATTGGCGCCGGGATGCATACTGTCCCAGGCGCTCGCCGCGGCCGTTACCGACGAGGTGTCGTTGATGGCGGTGCCGGCAAACAGGCCAAAGCCCTCGTTGGTCAGCCCGAGCATGCCGCCGAGCGTCGGAAACACGAGCGCCGCGATAACGTTAAACAGGAAGATGACCGAAATAGCCTGGGCAATCTCGCGATCGTCGGCATCGATGACGGGCGCGGTCGCAGCGATGGCCGAACCGCCGCAAATCGACGAACCCACACCCACAAGCGTCGCGATCTTACCCGGTACGTTCATGACGCGGCAGAGCACAAAGGCGATGACAAGCGAGGTCGAGATCGTCGCCACGATAATCGGCAGCGACTGGGCGCCCTTGGACAGAATCTGGGAGAGGTTCATGCCAAAGCCAAGCAGGATAACCGCGTACTGCAAGACTTTTTTGGACGTATAGGTAACGCCGGCGGCGAGCGGTTCGCGACGATTCTTGGGAAAGACGAGCGCCAGGACCATGCCAAAAAGGATGGCAAATACCGGCCCGCCGACCACCTCAATCTGTTTGCCGAGCAACGTCGCGGGGATAGCGATGATCAGGCAGAACAAGACGCCTTTCCAGCGCTCGCGTACGATATTTGCCAGTTGCATATGGGATTCCTTCTTTCTATTTCACGTTTGCGACGGCTTATGATACGGCAACATTGAGCGCAGCCTTGCGCAAACACAGACTAAGATGCCGCAATAGTTCTCGGGCGACAGCCGAATTACCCACCGCGGAGAGCTGATTCGCGGCATAATTAACAACTGACATATGAGTTTGATAGAACAGTTGCGAGGCGCTATGGAAGAATCGATGCACGTCGGCGAGCAGGAAACGAGTCTACAGGACCAGTCCTACCACACCATTCGACGCAAAATCGTCTACCTGGACTACAAGCCGGGCGAAAAGCTGGGCGTCAAGCAACTTTGCGATGACCTGGATATGGGGCGCACCCCCGTGCGCGAGGCACTGGTGCGTCTGGCGCAAGAGGGCCTGGTGCGCACCGTGCCCCAGAGCGGTACCTACGTCTCGCCCATCAACCTCACCCTTGCCGAGAGTGCCTGTTACATCCGCGAGCATCTGGAAAAGCAGGTGATCGTGGAGTGCTGCGCGCGCGCCACGTCGGCTGGCATCGAGCAGCTCGACCGCGCAATCGTGCTGCAGGAAAAGGCCATGGCCGAAGAGGATCGCATCGGCTTCTTTTTGAGCGACAACCTCATGCATCACATGATTTTTAGCATCGCATGTCGCAGCACCGTGTGGTCGTGGCTCGAAGAGACCAATGCCGACCTTGAGCGCTTCCGCTGGCTGCGCGCTGCCACGCAGGTTCTCGACAATCAGGACATCGTGAACGAGCACAAGCAGATTCGCCGCGCTATCGCCGGTCGCGACCCCATCGAAGCGAGCTTTTTGGTCAGCAAGCACCTGCACATGATGTTCCGCAACCAAACCGAGGTCCTGGACCAGTTCCCCGAGTACTTCGAGACCAGCAAGCTCCGCTAACCTACCAAAAAAGGACAGGTTCATTTTGGCAGGTTTTATCTGTGCAAATGCAACAAGGCCCGGCTCCGTCAAATGAACTGCGCCCCAAATCTTGGACGCCCTAAATAGCGACTAGGCCGCGAGGGCCTGATTCCGGTACTCCTCCGGGGTCAGGCCCTTCAATCTTACCTGCCTCCGGCTCGTGTTCCAGTGGACTATGTATTCCTCCAGGTCGCGTTTGAAATCCTCGAACGTCTTCCACTCGCGGCCCCTGTAGAACTCGTCCTTGACGTGGCCGA
>DBFOPE010000047.1:0-4406 GCA_048429085.1 Collinsella sp. | reverse complement strand
TTTAAGGACTACTTTATTAGCCACGGCGAGGTCGTCTACGAGAACCCGAGCCCCGGCAACAAGGACGGCGGTATTACCACGCTCGAGGACAAGAGCTGCGGCTGCGTGCAAAAGGGCGGATCTGCCCCCATCGTCGACGTGCTGCCGTATGCCGGCCGGGCAAATAAACACGGCCTGAACATGCTGTGCGGTCCGGGCAACGACATGGTATCCACCACGGCGTTGACGGCTGCCGGCTGCCACGTGATTCTGTTCTCGACCGGCCGCGGCACACCGTTTGGCGCGCCGGCGCCTACCCTCAAGGTGTTCACCAATCAGCGTCTGTGCGACCACAAGGCCAACTGGATGGACTTTAACGCCGGCGTGATTGCCACGGGTGAGCGCACGCTCGACGAGGCTGCTCACGATCTATACCAGCTGGTGCTGGAGACGGCGAGCGGTAAACTCACGAGTGCCGAGCGCCGTGGCTGTCACGAGATCAGCATCTGGAAGGACGGCGTCTGCCTGTAGTGGCAAATGCACCCAAGCGTAGCGCTATGTCGTCGGCCCCGTCGGGAGTGTTCCCGGCGGGGTTTCGTTTTGTGGTTAAGTGAATATGTTGGAGAATCTGATAAACGTTCACCTATCTCATGGCTGTCCAGCATGGCACCTTTACCAGCAGAAAATAGGTGTGAGGATCTCAATTGTGTCCGTTCAGCGGTAAAAATCAACCGTTCAAGGATATTATTCAAGTGAACGTTCACCTGTCGTAAGCAATCGCGCATAATCTAACTAAACGTTCACCCTGAACGCTGGGCAGACAGATGTCAGTGTGGACTCCAATGTCTTGCTGCAAGACAATCGAGAAAAGAGAGGGAGCTCGATGACTAATAAGATCGGAAAAAAGCGTAAGATCACATTCTGGACGCGCTTGGGCTTTGGTATGGGCGGTATGCTCAATTCCGGTGCCCTGACCTTTACGCACAGCTACATGGTGCTGTTCCTGTCCACGGAGTGTGGCCTGTCCGCAGGCGAGGCTGCACTGATCAGCTCGTTTGCCATCTATGTCAACGCTATTCTTTGCCCGCTGATGGGCTTTGTGGCCGATAACTTCTATGCCACCAAGATTGGCCGCATCTTTGGTCGTCGTCGTTTCTGGATCTTGCTGGCCATCCCGATGATGATCGCCGAGCCGCTCATCTTCGTGGCTACGCCGTTTGGCTTCCCGTACTACTTTGTTCTGTACCTGATCTACAACGTCGCGTACACGTTCTGCACCGCCAACCTGTCGCCGCTTACCATCGAGATGACCGACGACTTTAAGGAGCGTACGTACCTTACCGGCTAAAAGCATCTCTTTGGTAACGCCGCCGGCTTCCTGATGGCTGCACTTGTGGGCTTCGGCTTTGGCACCTTCGGCGAGACCAACCCGTTCAGCTACTTCATCATCGCTACGGTCAACGCTTCGGTCATGGCAATCTCGCTGCTCTGCGTGTACCTGTCCACGTGGGAGCACACCCCCGAGGAGGTTGCTCAGGAGAAGATCGAGAGCGTCGGCGAGGGCATCAAGAAGTTCTTTGTGGACGTTATCTCCACCTTCCGCAACAAGTCCTTCCGCAAGGTCCTGTACGCACAGGTCTCCACGAAGCTCGCTGCTGCCTGCTGGTCTGCCTGCCTGTCCTTCTTCATCGTCTACTGCCTGCAGATTCCTAAGTCCTACGAGTCCGTGATGGAGATGCCTGGCAAGGTCGTCGCTATCGTCTGCACCGCCATCTGGGTCGCCCTCATGGCCAAGAAGGGCTTCCACAAGTCTTGGTACCTGGCCAACGTCGGTTGCGCTGCGTGCATCATCGCCTACAACTACTTCGCCTTTGGTCAGATCAACGGCACCTCCACGGTCGCCATCGCCATGATCGCCTACCCCATCATCTTCGCCATCTGGAAGTTCTTCTACGTCGGCTTCCAGTACCTGCCCGATGTTCTGCTCAACTACATCCCCGATGTCGATGAGCTCATCACCCTGCGTCGTCGCGAGGGCATCTACAGCTCCGCTCAGCAGCTCTGCCAGCAGATCGCCCAGGCTATCGCCGTTAACGCATGGGCCATCGTCCTTGCTGCCTCCGGCTTCATTCAGACCGCCGGCAACAGCGACGCCGTGACCCAGCCCGCCACCGTGCCTCTGTACATCTGCGGCTACATGCTCATCGGCTGCGCCGGCTTCTTCCTGCTCGCGGCTGTCCTTGCCCGCGGCATCAAGATTGACAAGGAGCAGTGCGACGTCCTTTGCGACGAGATCCGCCGCGTCAAGGAGGGCGGCAAGATGGCCGACGTCAAGCCCGAGGTCAAGGCGCTTTGCGAGGAGCTCTCCGGCTTTAAGTACGAGGACTGCTTTGCCCACAACAACGTTGGCTTCCAGGACGGTAGCGTAACTCCCGCCGAGTAAGGCCGACATATCGTCCAAATCACAGGGCCGTGCCACCGGAATTCCGCCGGCAGGCACGGCCCTTTTTCAACAGCGTACAATTTGCCTTTAGAGCATCTTTTTGAGGGAGAAACCCATGGAGACGAACGTTATCTGGCGCAACGCGCGCGCGGCGGTTATCGAGCTTGACGACGGCGGTTACTTTACCTGCGCCGATACGTGGGAGATCTTTGTCAACGGCGAGCCCGCCGGTACCACGAATACGGTCGAGACCTATGTCGACGGCCTGATCCCCGGCAAGCGCAACCTGGTTCGTTTTGTTTGTGGCGAGCGTGAGCTGAGCGTAGGTGTCACCACGCCGGCTGAGCCCTTTACCATCAACGTTCGCGACTGTGGCGCCAAGGGCGATGCCGAGCACGACGACACCACCAACATCCAGGCTGCCATCATGGCCTGCCCCAAGGGCGGGCGCGTGCTGATCCCCGCCGGCAGTTATCGCATCAAGTCCCTCTTCCTTAAGAGCAATATCAACATCGAGCTCGCCGAGGGAGCGGTGCTGTTGGCCCGTCACGATCGCGCGGCGCTTGCCTACATCCCGGGCACGGTCACAGGCGACGAGGGAGCCGGGTATGCCGGCACCGATATGCTGCCCCTGGGCCGCTGGGAGGGCGAGAGTTTCTCGACCTACTGCTCTACCTTTACGGGTCTGAGCGTGCACGACGTGTGTATCTATGGCCGCGGCGCGATTGACGGTCAGACTGATTTTGCCGAGGACAACTGGTGGAACAAGGACTTTAAGAACATCTTCCGCCCCGAGGAGGGCCGTGAGGTCGCCCGCCCGCGCATGATCTTCCTGTCCGAGTGCCAAAACGTGAGCTTGGCTGGCTTCACCGTCCGCAACAGCCCGGCGTGGAACATCCACCCCATCCTGTGCGAGCACATCGATGCGCTCTGCCTGTCCATCGAGGGCCCCAAGAACTCCCACAACACCGACGGCTTCGATCCCGAGAGCTGCGGTTTTGTTCGCATCCTTGGTTGTCAGTTCTCGGTGGGTGATGACTGCATCGCCATCAAGAGCGGCAAGCTGGGCATTGAGCCCGAGCTTCGCCCCGCCACGCACGACGTGTTGATCTCGCACTGCTACATGCACGACGGCCATGGTGCCGTGGTGCTGGGATCCGAGGCTGCCGGCGGCATCAAGGACCTTACCGTGAGCAAGTGCCTCTTTGAGCGCACTGACCGTGGCCTGCGCGTCAAGACCCGCCGTGGACGCGGCAAGGATGCCGTCAACGAGGGCATTACCTTTGAGCACATTCGCATGGACGAGGTGCTCACGCCCTTCGTGGTCAATTCGTTCTACTTCTGCGACAAGGACGGCAAGACCGATTACGTGCAGTCTCGTGAGGCGCTGCCCGTCGACGACCGCACGCCCGGCTTTGGCGCCACGACGTTTTGTGATATCGAGGCTACCAACTGCCATGCTGCCGCTGCCTACATCACGGGCCTGCCCGAGAGCAAAGTAACGCGCCTGACGTTCCAGGATGTCCACGTGACCTTTGCCGACGATGCTGAGCCCTTTGTTCCGGCCATGGCCTGCGGCGTTGAGCCCATGGTGCGTCAGGGCATCATTGCGCAAAACGTCAAGGTGCTCGACCTGCAAAATGTGGTGATCGAGGGCCAGGACGGCGAGGAGCTGCAGCTCCAGAACGTCGACAAGGTTGTCCGTTCCTAACTCGGGTTGATGACAAGGGCTGCATTGTCGGATAAATCGGCAATGCAGCCCTTGCGCGATACGGCCGTGTGCGCTGCGCTACGTATCATGGTGAAAGGGAATACATGCTCAATAAAACGATTCCTGTCGGGATCGATGGCTCGTCTGCCACGATTACGTCTTATGTTTTTGCCCCGACCGAAGATGCTTATGCTTTAAAACCGCTGCCTGCAGTTGTGGTCGTGCCAGGAGGCGGCTACGATCACGTTTCGCCGCGCGAAGGCGAGCCGGTAG
>DBFOPE010000046.1:0-3189 GCA_048429085.1 Collinsella sp. | reverse complement strand
AAAACGCCGCAACGAACTAGCTCAGCATTGCATCCATCATCTCGGAGTTGACGGAGTCGTCGGCAGACCACTCGCCGTCGTCGTTGCAGGTGTACTTGAAGATAACCGTGGTCTTCCTGGGCTCGGTGGCCTTGGTCACATCGACCATAACCTGACCGGCCATCTTGTACAGCTCGTCATCGGAAGGAACCGTGTCAAGCGCGGCGACCTTCTCCTGATACTGGGTGGAGAAGTCTTCGACGATCTTGTTCATAGACTTGCAGGTGATGGAGACCTCGGCGGTCGCGACACCCTTGTCCTCGTCGACCGTCACGTCGCCGATCTTGTAGTCAAAGCCCTCGAGATAGGTCTTGGCATACTCCTTGGGATCGATACCCAGCTGCTCGAACTCGTCGCCCGAAGCCTCCTCCAGGCCAGAGAGGAAGTCGTCGCCACCGTTCTTGACCTCGTCAAACTGCGTCGTAAGATCCTCGGTGATGAGTTCCTCAACCGAAGGGCCTCCGCAACCGGAAAGCACGACCACACATGCAACCAAGACGGCCATGAGGGGCGCAAGCAGCAGCTTCTTTTTCATGTTGTTCCTCCCAATGAGCGGCACCGCGCTTCCCGGACGCGGCACACGTTGTAATAAGTAAGCCCATACTATCCGCTTATGAACACCCCCGGCAACGCGAAGGCGCGGTCGGTTCGTTTTAGCGTCCGAACGGTTTGCAAGCCCGCCCAACGTGCAATAAAACGCTTCCCCGCGATGCAATAAAAAAGGTGGCCGGAAAACCCGACCACCCTTGCACATCCTTTGGATGCCACAGTTTACTTGCGGACGACCTTGACGATGGCGTCACCGGCGGCGACGGCAGACTCGGCCTCGACGGCGAGTTCGACATCGGCAAACTCGGCGGTGTTGGACACGGCCACGACGACGCAGTCCTTGTAACCGGCGGCAGCGATCTTGGCGCGGTCGATCTTGAGTATGGGCTGGCCGGCCTTCACGACGTCGTCAGCCTTGACGAAGCCCTCGAAGCCGTCACCGTTCATGTTGACGGTATCGACACCAACGTGCACCAGAACCTCGATGCCGCTATCGGACTGCAGGCCCACGGCGTGACCCATGGTGACGGTCACCTTACCGTCGCAGGGAGCGTAGACCAGATCATCCTCGGGCCACACGGCACAGCCCTTGCCCAGAACCTCGCCACCAAAGACGGGATCGGGCACGTCGGCCATCTTGATGACCTTGCCCTTGACGGGCGAGCACAGCACGTCGGCGCCGGCAGAAGCAGAGATGGAGGCCGGGGCAGCGGCAGCCGCGGGCTCAGCCTTCTTCTTGAACATGTCAAACAGACCCATACGTTTTCTCCTCTTGATTAAGCGCAACGTTATGCGCATGCCTATGGTGATTATAGTGCTAAATGACCAAAATACTAAGGCGAGGACTCGAATCGCGAGCCCTTCCCGGTAGTGCTCGTGGGACGAGCATCTCCTTTGCATCGCTGGTCGATAAGCCGAGTATCGCCCGCGCACGGGACGGGCAGAAGCGGGCGCACCAAACCCGACACTTCTTTTCGCTCTCGAGTCCTGTCGCCGCCTTGTCCCTAACACTTCCTGACACCGACCGAAGCGTGCCAAAATAAACCTGTCCTTTTTGGTAGGTTTGGCGAGTGTGGATTTTTGGACGCTTAACTAGCGAACGTGGATAATCTCCCACTTTGAGGCCGTCACCGAGCCAAAAACGGGAGATTATCCGCTCTCATTTTGGATAACCCCCCTTGTACCAAGCCGAGCTCCATGGTCAAGTAATAACGACTTCTCATCATTAGATTGTTTACATCAATTCTAATAACTATTTAATCCTTAAACTCGTTATTAGAATTGATATGATTAGCCTAATAACGAGTTTCCGGCACTAAAGATATGGAGGGCGCGATGCAAATCGAGGAGAACGGCCAGGGAACGCTCCGCAATAATCTATCGGGGAAATTGGCTTACTATTCGTTTTTTCCAACGCCCTTGCAATCATTGAGGCAGCTAAACCTCACCGAGGAAACCTATCGCACGCTTTCCGCATGCTCACGAAAGCTTGGAGAGCTTGAAGGCATGCTCTACTTTGTTCCCAACGCCGACATGTATCTGACAATGTACGTGCGCAAAGAAGCACTCCTTTCTTCGCAAATTGAGGGAACCCAGTGCACGTTTGACGACCTACTTAGTCCATCGCAAACACAACTCCATCATAAAGATGTCGCAGACGTCGTGAATTACGTCCGTGCTGTCGACCGCGGCGTAGAACTGCTCAAAAAGATGCCCTTGTGCACGAGACTTCTTAGGCAAGTTCATGCGGTCCTGCTGGACGGAGTGCGCGGAACGGAGAAGAATCCAGGCGAGCTGCGCTCCTCACAAAACTGGATTGGCCCCTCAGGCTGCACCATTGCAACCGCATCGTTTGTCCCTCCAAACATTGAAGATTTGAGTAACACGCTCCAGGACCTCGAACGCTTTATCAATGAGCCTCAAGTCGAAATGGATCCGATTGTGCGGGCGGCGCTCGTCCATTACCAATTTGAAACTGCCCATCCATTCCTAGACGGAAACGGTCGCCTGGGCAGGCTTCTCATTACACTTATGCTCATCAATGATGGCGTTCTTCATTCTTGCTTGTTCTATCCATCGTTCCAGTTCAAGAAAAATCGAAGCGAGTACTACCGGCAACTCACATCCGTAAGGGAGAGAGGCACTTACGAGGAATGGATAGAGTTTTTCTGCAACAGTCTTCTCGAGAGTGCGAAGGACTCGGTAGGGTCCTTAAAAAACCTTGTTGACCTCCATAACCGTTCCACAGCAACCATTACCGAAAATCTCGGAAGGACTGCTGCAAACGGGCAAAGGCTGTTGGGCATTCTTGAAGAGCACCCCATCGTCGACACCGCATTCATCGCTGCCCAACTCGATATCGGCAGGAGTACCGCGAGCTCGCTCGTCAAATCATTTGAAGAATTGGGTATCCTCCGTCCTCTCGACGAGTCAAGACAGAGATACCGGCAGTACGGGTATGAAGAGTATCTTTCGATTCTCAGGGAAGACGCCGAGCCGATTAGATAGGCATCGCAGCCCAGGCAAATTAAAACGAGCGTGGATAATCTCCCACTTTGAGCCCGCACACAGGCCAAAACCGGGAGATTATCCACGCTCATT
>DBFOPE010000045.1:0-3200 GCA_048429085.1 Collinsella sp. | reverse complement strand
CTCCTCAATTGAGCTATAACGTTAAACAATTGCAGCGTTTTTGCATGGGGGAGTGATGGTATGACGCTACTGTATTTCCTTACCCTGTTTCCGCTGGTACCGGCGCTGGGCATGCTGCTCGCGCGCGGTGACCGCGCCCGCGATGCGGTGGGGCTCATAGGTTCCGGCATCATTATGGCGGTGACAGTTGTAGTCGCCGTCATGTTTTTTGGCGCGGGCCCGCAGAGCTTTGAGGTTGCCTCCGGCACCTCGCATGTGCTCTCGATCATCAGCTCCGCCATCGATGTCATCCTGTGCGCCGTCATCCTATACAACGCGTATAAATATAGGAACGCGCTCACCACGGTGCTCGGCATAGTCCAGCTGGTGGGCTCGCTCGCCTTTGCAGCTATGACGCTGCCCGCGGCCGAAGCCGTCACGGCAACGCCGCTCTACCTGGATTACATGAGCGTGATCATGGTGCTCGCCGTCGGCATTGTCGGCAGCCTTATCTGCGTGTATGCCCTGGGCTACATGAAGGACTTCCAGGCCCATGACGAGCACGAGGCTGCGCTGCGCGGGCAGACTGCGCCCGACCGACGCCCGCAGTTCCTGGCGCTTATGTTCCTGTTCCTCTCGGCCATGTTCGTCATCGTGACGAGCGACAACCTTGAGTGGTTGTTCTGCGGCTGGGAAATCACCACCGTGTGCTCGTTCCTCATGATTGGCTACACGCGCACGCCCGAGGCCATCAAGAACGCCTTCACCCAGATTATCCTCAACATGCTGGGCGGCATCGCGTTTTTGGCCGGACTCATGTACCTGCACGTTAACGGCATGCCGCTGACCATCTCGGGCATGATCGAGCTTTCCGGCGCCGGAACCGCGCAGTCCGCGCTGCTGGTGATGCCGGTCATCCTGCTGTCGCTCGCCGCACTCACTAAGGCCGCGCAGATGCCGTTCCACACCTGGCTGCTGGGTGCCATGGTTGCCCCCACGCCCACGAGTGCCCTGCTGCACTCGTCAACCATGGTCAAAGCCGGCGTGTTCCTAATGGTCAAGCTGAGCCCGCTCTATGCCATCTATCCCGTGACCGGCTTTATGGTCACGAGTGTGGGTGCCATCACGTTTTTGCTCGCTGCCCTCATGGCCATCTCGCAGAGCAACGCCAAGCGCGTGCTCGCGTACTCCACCATTTCCAACTTGGGCCTCATCAGTGCCTGTTTGGGTGTCGGCGCGCCCGAGGCCGTATGGGCGGCCATCTTCCTGATCCTGTTCCACACAGTGGCCAAGTCGCTGCTGTTCCTGTGCGTGGGCACGGCCGAGCATCATATCGGCAGCCGCAACATCGAGGACATGGACGGTATGTTCAGCCGCATGCCGCACCTGACGCGTCTGATGATGCTGGGCATCATGGGCATGTTTGTGGCGCCGTTTGGCATGCTCGTGTCCAAGTGGGGCGCCCTGGTGGCGTTTGCGCAGACCGGCAACGTGCTCATGATCATGGTGCTGGCCTTTGGCTCGGCCGCGACGTTTTACTTCTGGGGCAAGTGGCTTGCCAAGCTTTCGGGCGTCGACCCCACGGCTCAAAACGTTGAGGTCAATGTCCATAAGACCGAATGGATGGCGCTCAACACCATCGCCGCGCTGCTGATTCTGTGCTGCGTGGCGTTCCCGGTTATCTCGAGCGGCCTGGTGTCGCCTTACTTGGCCATGGTGTTTGGCCGCGTGCCGTACGTTATCGGCAAGGACGCCATGTATCTAATGGTCGTTATCGTGGCGTTTATCGCCGTGGTGCTGCTGACGTCGTTCCGCGTGAGCAATAAGCCGCGCGTCAACGTGTACCTTTCGGGCGTGGGAACCGACAAATATCGCCATTTCCGCGGCTCGATGGGACACGAGGTGAAGGCCGAAAAGCGCAATTGGTACTCGGAGGACGCCCTTGGCGAGAAGCGCATCGGCCCCGCGGGTAGCGTCGTGTGCTGCAGCATTATCTTGTTTGCGCTGCTGTGTTGCGCGTGGATTGGGCCCGAGCGGCTTGCCATGAGCGCGCCTTCGGTGCTGCGCGGCAAGTATTTTGAAGGTTCGGGCGTCGTGGGCATTTTTATTGGCATCGTGGCGTTTGCCCTGCTGGCGCCGCTTGTGGGTGGCATGATCGACGGCATCGACCGCAAGCTGTCCGCCCGCATGCAGGGCCGCGTGGGCCCGCGCTTGCTGCAGCCCTTCTACGACGTTGCCAAGCTGCTGCGCAAGGCCCCCGCCAGCGTAAACACCATGGACGATACCTACATGGCGTGTGCGCTCATCTTTACCGTGGTGGGCGGCGGCATCTTTGTGTCGGGCTCCAACACGCTGCTGTGCGCCTTTATGGTGACGCTCGCCGCGATCTTTGTGGTGCTGGCGTCCGCCTCGACGCAAAGCCCGTTTGCCCAGGTCGGCGCCGATCGTGAGTTGCTGCAGGTTATGAGCTACGAGCCCGCCGTTCTGCTGATGAGCGTGGGCCTGTACCTTGCCACCGACAGCTTCGATTCCATTGCCGTGACGGGGCAGTCGGCCCCCATCATCGTGTACAGTGCGCCCATTTTCCTCGCGCTGCTTGCGGTGCTTACCATCAAGCTGCGCAAGTCGCCGTTTGACCTTTCGTACTCGCATCACGCGCATCAGGAGATTGTCCAGGGTGTCGCCACCGAGATGAGCGGCGGCACGCTGGCCAAGATGACCCTTATGCACTGGTGCGAGACCGTGCTGTTTTTGATGTGGGTGGGCATGTTCTTTGTTTGGGACAACCCGGTGAGCTGGGTGGTCGCCCTGGTCGTGATGGCCGCAACGTACTTTGTCGAGGTGCTCATCGACAACACCTTCGCACGCAGCACCTGGCGCAGCTGCTTTAAGCTCGGCTGGGGCGTGGCGCTGGTGTTTGGCCTGCTCAACCTTATGCCCATCCTCGTCGACGTATTTATTTAGGAGGCGGCATCCATGGATCATAAAATGTCGCGCTCGCCGTGGGTTATTCATTACGACGGTTCGAGCTGCAACGGATGTGATATCGAGGTGCTGGCCTCGCTCACGCCGCTGTTCGATGCGGAGCGCTTTGGCGTGGTCAACACCGGCAACCCCAAGCATGCGGATATCTTTTTGGTGACGGGGTCGGTCAATGCCCAGAACCTGCCCGTCGTGCGCCAGATCTACAACCAGATGCTCGAGCCCAAGTGCGTGGTGGC
>DBFOPE010000044.1:0-13282 GCA_048429085.1 Collinsella sp. | reverse complement strand
CGCCGGCGCTCATAAGTTCTCTCCTTTTGTCACAGTCCACCATTGGCAAGGGTTCAGTATTTTAATCGCATGACGGGGGTCGACCCCGGCGTCAACTGCAGAGTTCATCAATATATCAACGAACGGCTCCTCGGAGCGGTCATGGCCGAGCAAAACCACTGGCAGCCCGCGCAAGGCAAGGTCTTGCGCTACGTGGTAGCCCGCCTCGCCCGTCACGATGACATCCGCACCGGCGGCGATGGCGAGCTCTCCAAAGTCGCCCAAGGAGCCGCCCAAAATGGCGATGGTGCGGCACGGGTGCTCGGCATCGCCCCACACGCGGGGGTCGCTTCCGAAGGCCGTGGCGGCGCGAGTGGCAAGGTCGCGCAGGCTGCAGGGGTCGTCGAGTGTCGTAAGGGCTCCCAGGCCGCAGGCCTCGGGGTCGTCCACATGCTCCAGTGAGCTCATGGGCTCAGCGCCCAGCAACTCACTCAGGCGAACGCGCGCCTCATACGAGCGGTCCAGGTTGGTGTGGAGCGAGATAATGCTCACCCCACAACGGGCCGCCTCGTAGAGCGCCGCACTGCACTGGGGACGTGTCGCGCTGAGCGGGCAAAATGCCTCGGGCGCCTTGATGTAGACGGGATGATGCGTGAGCAACACGTTGGCTCCGGCTGCCAAGGCGCGGTGCACGTTGGCCCTGGTGGCGTCAAGCGCGCAGGCAACGCCGCGGATCTCGTCGTCGGGGTCGCCAACGGATAAGCCTACGTGGTCCCAGGGTTCGGCGTCCGTCTTGGGATAGCGTGCCAGCAGTGCACGCTCGAGCTCGGAGACGATCATGCGGCACCTACGATCGAGAGCAGCGTCTGGGCAAAGTCGTCCAGATCGCTCGGATTCACGCGGTCATCGAAGGAAATGCGCAGTGCGCCCAGAGCCTGCTCGCGACCGATGCCCATCGCGCTCAAAACGTGGCTGGGGTCCATGCTGCCGCTCGAGCATGCCGAGCCTGCCGATACCTCAAAGCCGGCGGCGTCGAGCTTGATGATGAGCTCCTCGGAGTCCATGCCGTCAATGTAGATCGATACCATGCCGGGCAGACGGTCGGCATGCGCATAGTCGCCCATCGTGGCGTGAATGCGCGGATGGGCCGTAAGCGTGGCGTAGAGCTTGTCGGAAAGGGCCTGCAGCTTCTCGCGCTCCTCGGCCACATTGGGCGTCAGCGTGCGGGCGGCAGCGGCAAAGGCCAACTGCGTGCGCAGGTCCTGCGTGCCGGCGCGACGTCCGGCTTCCTGTCCGCCGCCAAAGATGCGGGGGCGCAGCGGCGTGCGGTTCTTAAGGTAGAGCGCGCCGGATGCCACAGGGCCGCCGATCTTATGCGCGGCAACGGTCATAGCATCGACGCCCAGCTCGGTGACATCGAGCGGAATATGCAAGTAGCCCTGGATGGCATCGGTGTGGAACAGGGCGCCCACGGTATGCGCGGCGGCGGCCAGCTCGCGGATGGGCTGCACCACGCCGGTCTCGTTATTGGCGGCCATGATGCTCACGAGCGCGACATCGTCTCCGAGCAAGTCACTCAGCGCGGCAGGCTCAATGTAGCCCGCACGGCAGGGCTGCACCAGGTCGACGGTAAAGCCAGCGGCGCGTAGCAGCGGCAGGTTGTCCAGGATCGAATCGTGCTCGATGGCAGATACGATCACGCGGTTGCGCTTGCGGTCGTGTTGACGGGCGCCCTCGGCAAGTCCGAGGAGCGCCAGCTGGTTGGCCTCGGTGCCGCCGTTGGTCAGGACAATCTCGGACGGGCGGACGCGCGCACCAAAGCTGCGGGCGATCTCGCGACGCGCCACTTCTAGGCGCGCAGCGGCCTTGCGACCGAGCGAGTGCAGCGAGTTGGGGTTGACGCCTGCAAGCTCGCTGTCATCGTACTCGTGCTGCGCAAGGATCGCCTCGGCGCGCATGGGCGTCGAGGCGGCATAGTCAAGATTCACGGGTATGCGGTTTTGACCTGCGGTCATAAGGGTTTATGCCTCCTGTGCGGCCTCGTTGCCCAGCTTCTGCAGCAGCGCAACCTCGGCAGCGGGATCTTCGGACTTAAATACGGCGGAACCGGCCACCAGGACATCGGCGCCGGCCTTGACGACCTCGGCGATATTTTTGGATGAAATGCCGCCGTCGACCTCGATCATGGGCGATGCGCCGTGGCGCTCGCACATGGCCTTGAGCTCATGGAGCTTATGCAGAGTGCCCGGGATAAAGCTCTGGCCGCCAAAGCCGGGGTTCACGCTCATCAACAGCACGATGTCGACGACATCGATGATGCTCTCGAGCACGCAGACGGGCGTTGCGGGATTGAGCACCACGCCGGCCTTGACGCCGCGCTGCTGCAGGTGCGTGAGCGTGCGGTGCAGGTGCGTGGAGGCCTCGTAGTGCACGGTGATCATATCGGCACCGGCGTCTGCATACCAATCGACGGTCTCGTCGGGGTTCGACACCATGAGGTGCGCGTCGACCGGCACGTCGGTGGAGCGCTTGACGGCCTTGAGGATGTCAACGCCAAAGGTGAGGTTGCCGGTAAAGTGACCGTCCATCACGTCGAAGTGCACAAAGTCGGCACCGGTGATCTTGTCGAGGTCGCCCTTAAGGTTGGCCATATCGGCCGAAAGGATGGACGGAGCGATTTTAATGGAACCCATAGTAGTAGCCTTTCTGCGCTAGTCGGTGAGTCCGTAGAACTCTTGAGAGGGGACGCGGTCGGTAAGGATCTCGAGCGCCCTATCCAAAGTAACACCGTTGTAGAGCGTTTGCTCGACGGCAAAGGTGAGCGGAATGTCTACGCCCAGTGAGCGGGCGAGTTCGCTGACGCTGCGGGCCGCGACGGCGCCCTCGACCACCATATGCGTGCGTGCCTGGTACTCGTCGAGCGACACGCCGTGGGCAAACTCGTAGCCAAAGGTGCGGTTGCGCGAATGCTCCGAGGTACAGGTGGCGATGAGGTCGCCCATGCCGGCAAGGCCCATGCAAGTCATGGCCTGCCCGCCGCGGGCATGCACCAGTCGGCTGATCTCGGCCAGACCGCGCGTCATGATAAGGGCGAGCGTGTTGTCGCCCGCGCCGGTGCCGGCGGAGATGCCGCACACGATGGCGATGACGTTTTTCATGGCGCCGCATACCTCGACGCCGGTCATGTCCTGCGACAGGTAGATGCGGAAGGCCGTGGATAGGAGCAGGTCCTTAAAGGTCTCCCCTATCTGCGGGTCTTCGCTGGCGATGACGGCGGCAGAAAGTCCGCCGCGGCAGATCTCCTCGGCATGGTTGGGTCCCGAGAGCGCCGCCACGCGCCGATCGTTGCCGATCTCGCTGGCGATGACCTCGCTCATGAGCAGGCCGGACTCGGGCTCGATGCCCTTGGTGAGGCAGAGCACCGGGGTGTCGGCGGCGATGAAGGGTGCTGCCTGATGGCATACGCTGCGCAGGTGCGTGGAGGGCACGGCAAAGATGACGGCCTCGGCGCCGTCGAGCGCCTGCGTCAGGTCCGTCGTGGCGACGACGTTTTCCGGCAGCACGTAATCAACCAAATAGCGGGGGTTACGGTGCTCGCCATTGATGCCGGCGGCCGTCTGCTCACTATGGGCCCACATGATCACGCGCTCGGCTCGCGCGGCGGCAAGGCCGGCGACGGCGGTTCCCCAGGAGCCGGAGCCAATCAGCGCAACATTCATGACTCTCTCCTACTTATCGTCGGGCTCGGTGACGCGCTTGGTAAACGAGAGCTTGGACTCCTTACCCGTCATGAGCTTTTTGATGTTCGCGCGATGCGCCCACACCACGGTGATGCCGATCATCGCCATGCAAAACTTGAGACCCAGGCTGCCGTACGGAAAGACCGCACAAGCGGCGATGGGAAGACCGATGGCCGCGGCAAGCGAGCCCACGGACACAAACTTGGTGATGGCGACGGCCACGATAAACATGCCCAGCAGCGAAAGTCCGATGGGCCAGTACCAGGCGAGGATGACGCCCAGACCGACCGCGATACCCTTGCCGCCGTGGAAGTTGAGGTAGGGCGAGAAGATGTGGCCCCACACCGCTGCCAGGCAAATGACGCCGAGCATCCAGTCGCCGGGGGCTCCGGGCGCCATGATGCTCGGCGGAAAGCCATAGCCCACGTTCGCGATGAGCGGACGGGCGATAAGAACGCAGATGGCGCCCTTAAGGCAGTCGAGCAGCAGCGTGAGCGCGGCCACCTTGAGGCCGGCTACGCGCAAGGCGTTGGTGGTGCCGATGTTGCCGGAGCCCGCTTTGCGAATGTCCGTGTGGTTGAACACACGGCCCAGGATCAGGCCAAACGGAATCGCTCCGATAAAGAACGAGACCACGGCGCAGATGGCGGTCAGCAGAATCGGATTATGCATCCTTTTGCTCCTTCTTCCTAAAGAAGAGTCGAATGGGCGTGCCGGAAAAATCGAAGGTCGAGCGCATGCGGTTCTCCACGTAGCGCTGGTAGGTGTCGTTGACCAGGTCGCTGTGGTTGACGAAGAACGTAAACGTCGGCGGGTTGACGCCCGTCTGGGTCACGTAGTGCATGCGCAGGCGGCGCTTGCCGTCCACCACGGTGTGGCCAAACTCGCGCAGGTCAGTGAGGAACGTGTTGAGGCGCGAGGTGGTGATCTTTTGCGAGCGCGTCTTCTCGGCTGCGTCGACCATTGCCCAGATCTTCCCGACGCTACGGCCGGTCAGGGCAGAAATGCGAAGGTACTGGGCCCAGGGAGCCATGACGCCCAGACGGCGGTCGACGGTCTCCATGCAGGCCTCGCGCTTGCGGTCGTCGTCGAGCAGATCCCACTTGTTGAGCAGCACCACGATGGCGCAGCCGCGCTCGATGGCCAAGCCCATGACCTTCTGGTCCTGCTCGGTGACGCCCACGGAGGCGTCGACGACGAGCAGCGCCACGTCGGCGCGGTCGATGGCGCGCAGGCCGCGGACCATGGAGTAGTACTCGATGTTCTCGTACACGGTGCTCTTCTTGCGAATGCCCGCGGTGTCGACCATGCGGTAGTGCTTGCCGTTACGCTCGACGACGGTGTCGATGGCATCGCGCGTGGTGCCGGCGATGTTGGACACGATGGAACGGTCGGCGCCCAGGATGCGGTTGAACAGCGAGGACTTACCGGCGTTGGGGCGGCCGATGATGGCCACATTCAGCGCGTCGGGGAACGCGTCGGCGACCTCGTCCTCCTCCTCGGGCAACAGGGCCACGATGTCGTCGAGCAGGTCGCCCGTGCCGTGGCCGTGCAGGGCCGAGAGCGGCGTGGGCTCGCCGATGCCGAGCGAATAGAACTCCCAGATGTTGTCATTCTCGCGATCGGGGTTGTCGAGCTTGTTCACCAGCAGAAAGACCGGCTTGTCGCAGCGCTTGAGCATGCGGGCGACCGACTCGTCCTCCTCGGTGACGCCGGTGCGGCCGTCGACCACAAACAGGATGACGGCGGCTTCCTCGGCGGCGGCGAGGGCCTGGTCACGGATGGACGTGGCGAAGACGTCGTCGCTCTTGAGCGGCTCGATGCCGCCCGTGTCGACGATGGTGAACTCGCGGCCGTTCCAATCGGCCGTGTGATACGAGCGGTCGCGCGTGACGCCGCGGGACTCGTGGACGATGGCGTCCGAGGTCTGGGCCAGGCGGTTGACGAGCGTGGACTTGCCCACGTTGGGGCGTCCGACGACGGCGACGATAGGTTTCATCTGCACTCCTTTAATGGTTAGGGTTAGCGGGAATAGCTGAATTGGCGGGCGTTATGCCAAGGATGTGCTCCAGGGTATCGAGCAGCTCATGCGGCATGGTCGACACCACATGAACCTCGGCGCCGCGACCGGTAAGGCTTGCGAGTAATTCGTCACGATGATACTCGTCAAGGGTCATACCGTCGGCGTTGAACATGAGCTTAGGCACAAAGAGCATAACCCCCGACAGGTCCTGCGGCAGTTGCTCCAAGATGTCGCAGGCGACGATGAGGCCGGTCACGTCCACGTTGCCGCCAAAGTAACGGTTTTTGATGGCCGTGACGGTACCGGCAAGGCCCTGCGGCGATTCCACAAAACGCGCCACCGTATCGCGCGCGCTGGCGCCCGAAAGGCACAGCAGGCGCTGGTCACGGGCGGCGATTGCCTCGCGAACGCGGCGCAGGCGCTCGGCATCGGCGGCGAGCACGTTGTCGGTCTCGTCCAGATAGGAGCGGATCATGCCGATGCCGTCGTAGTACTGCGGGTAGCCGTCGTAAAAGTCCGCCTCGGGAGGCTCGATGCCGGCGTCCAGGTAGAACTCGTCGCTCATCTGGAAGGTGTGGCGGCCAAAGCGCTCGAAGGCACGGTCCTGGAAGGGCCGGATCATGGCGATAGTCTCGCGCGCCAGCTCGGGCTTGTCGCTGTAGGACCAGCTAAAACGGTTCTGATGCTTGGTAAAACCAAGCGGCACAATGCCCAGGCTCGTGATTTGCTCGTGCTCCTCGCAAAAGCGCAGGGTCTTTTCCAGCTCCTCGCCGTCGTTCATGGCGGGGCACAGTACGATCTGCGCGTGAATCTCGATGCCGGCGGCCATGATGGTCTCGAGTACGTCCATGCCGCGCTGGGCGTTGCGGCCCATCATGCGGCGACGGACGTCGGGGCTTACGGCATGGACCGACACGTTCATGGGGCTCATGTTGCGGTCGATGACGTTTTGCACGTCCTCGTCGGTGAGGTTGGTCAGCGTGACGAAGTTGCCCTGCAAAAAGCTCAGGCGGTAGTCATCATCGCGGATGTAGAGCGTGGAGCGTCCGCCCTTGGGCAGCATCGTCATAAAGCAGAACACGCAGGCGTTTACGCAGGTACGCATGCCATCGAAGATGGGGCCATCGAACTCCAGACCCCAGTCCTCGCCAGGAAAGCGATCGAGCTCAACGGGGGTGACGGTGCCGTCGCGCGGGTCGAAAACCTCCAGCTCGACGGTGTCGTCGTCTGCCTCCCAGAGCCACACGATCATATCGGTCAGTTGCTCGCCGTTGACCGTGAGCACGCGCATGCCCGGCTCGATACCCACATCCCATGCGGGCGATTCGGGGCGCACGTTTTTAACGAGCGCGCCCTCACCCGGCTCGGGGTCGCGGCTGCGCCCGTAATCGGCCACCTCGGCGGCGTATGCGGGTACGGTCTGGTCCATGATTAGCGGCAAAGCTCCTTGATGCGCTCGACGGCGCGCTCGATGTGTTCTTGCGGGGTGGAGGCTCCGGCGGTGATGCCGATGTGGCGTGCGTTGGCAAACCATGCCGCCTCGATCTCGGATGCCTCCTCTATGTGATGTGTGCGCTCGCAGACATCGGCGCAAATCTGCGCCAGGCGGCGGGTGTTGCCCGAGTTCTTGCCGCCCACCACGACCATGCAGTCGCAGCGGTTGGCAAGTGCGGCTGCTGCCTGTTGACGCTCGCTCGTGGCGGCACAGATGGTGTTGATCACACGCAGCTCCTGCACGCGCGGGGTGATGGAGGCTACAACCTCGGCCAGGTTCTGCGCGGTTTGGGTGGTCTGCACAACCAGGCCCACCTTGCCCTTGAGCGGCAGCGCGTCCGCATCGGCGGCGCAGCTCACGACCTGCGCGTCATCGCCGGCATGGCCCAGGATGCCCTCAACCTCGGGATGGCCCGGCTCGCCCACGACGAGCACGCGATAGCCCTCGCGCACCAGGCGCTCGGCGGCCACGTGGACCTTCTTGACGTAGGGACAGGTGGCATCGACCACGTCGAGGCCGCGCTCGCGAGCTGCCTCAATCACCTGCGGCACCACACCGTGCGCGCGAATGATCACGGTGCCCGTTGCGGCATCGTCCAGGGTGTCGGCCAGACCGACGCCTGCCTCGGCAAGCTCGCGCACCACGATGGGGTTATGGATGAGCGGACCCAGGGTGTGGACCTGAGCGGTCTCCCCCGCCTGCGGGGGGGCCGCCAGGGCCATATCGAGCGCGCGCTGCACGCCGTAGCAGGTGCCGGCGTGGGCAGCGATTTCGATGGTGGGGGCGTCTGCCTTGCCGGCCACAGCCTCGGCAGTGCTCATGATTTCCTCGCCCATGGCTAGAACCTGCCCGGGTGCTCGGCGCACAGGTCATCGCGCATGGCGTAGACACGACTCATGGCCTCGGACTCAAACCAAGCCAGGCGCTCCTTGCGCTTGAGCTCGGCCGGTGCATCGGATAGCGAGATGGCCTTGCCGGCTCGGATCCAGCACTTTTTGGGGCGCATGATCTTTTTGCCCGCAGGCGTGATATCGGACCAGCCGCAGATGGCGAGCGGGTTGACGGGCGCCTTGCCCATCTGGGCGATGAGCGCAAAGCCGCCGTGGACCTCGGGTTTGATCTCGCGCGAGCGAATGCGCGTGCCCTCGGGGAAGATCAAGACGTCCTCGCCGCGTTGCAGCGCATGCTGGGCGGCACGCAGGCACTTCATGTCGGCGGTGCCGCGCTCGACGGGAATGCCGCCCACGCGGCTAAAGGCCCAGCGTACGATCTTGCTCTTAGCAAACTCGGATTTAAAGATGGGGCGAATGCGGCGTCCGCCAAAGAACAGCGCCGTCTCTACAGCTAGGAGCTCGGCCATCGAGGTGTGGTTGCAAATGACCACGCTGCCGCGGCCTTCCTGGCGCTCAAACAGCAGGTCGGCGTCCTCGACCTTCCAGCGCCACATGAGCTTGGAGAAGACCCACAGGATGCCCATGACCACGGCGACGGTGCCGCGGATGAGCGCCGGGAACTCGGCGTAGGGGGCGTTGTAGTAATCCTCGGGCGTCTGCTTAAACAGGCGCATGGGCTACCTCCTTTGGTTGATGAGGTCCTCGATGATCGAGACGACCTCGTCGATGGTGTGAGCGGTGGAGTCGACGTGCACCGCGTCCTCGGCGGGAACGAGCGGCGCGACCTCGCGGCTGCTGTCGAGCTTATCGCGCTGCTTGAGGGCGTCGAGGGTCTCGTCGACCTCGGCCTCGAGCTGCTCTTCGGTGAGCGCCTGGGCGTCGTTTTGGTGGCGCTGCAGCACACGGCGACGGGCGCGCTCGCGCGGGTCTGCGGTCAGAAAGACCTTGACCTGCGCGTTGGGGAACACGACGGTGCCGATGTCGCGACCCTCGGCCACGATATCGCGGTCCTCGGCAGCGCGGCGCTGGTGAATGAGCATGGCGGCGCGCACGCCCGGGTAGGCCGAGACCTTGGATACGTTGGCGTCGACCTGCGGGGTGCGGATGGCTGCCGAGGCGTCCTTGCCGTCGATGGTCAGACGCGTATCCTCGCCGGTGCCGTTGGTAAAGCGAATCTCGATCTGCTCGGCGAGGGCGTCGATGGCCGCCTCGTTGTCCAGGTCGATGCCGCGGTCGAGCGCGGCGAAGGTGACGGCGCGATACATTGCGCCCGTGTCGAGCTTGTTAAAGCCCAGCTGGCGGGCGATCTCCTTGGCGATAGTGGACTTGCCGGAACCGGCGGGGCCGTCGATGGCGACGATCATGCAATGCTTCCTTTCGGTGGTTGACGTGCTGGTATGGGACGCGGGCGCTGTTACTTGGCGGATTGCCTAGCCCGTGTAGCGCTCGCGGTAGGTGTTGCGCTTGGGCGCGGAGCCGTGACTGCCGTGGTGACGCGTGCGGGTCGCGGCCGTGTCCTGGGGCTTACCACTGCCGCGCTTGAAGCTGGCCTGCTTGGGTGGGATACCGCCGGCCTTGAGGATCTGCACCTCGCGGTCGGTGAGCTCGCGCCACGAGCCCTTGGCCACGTCCTTGAGCTCCAGGCCGGCAAAGTTGCAGCGGTGCAGGCGAATCACCGGGTGGTGTATCTTGCTCAGCATGCGCTTGACCTGGTTTTTACGGCCCTCGCGAATGATGACCTCCACGGCGGTGGTGCCGGGCTTGACGCCTTGCGGAGCCACGGCCTCGGCCTCGCGCGCGCTGATGACGCGGCAGATCGCCGGCTGGCACAGGCCGTCATCGAGCTCGATGCCGCGACGGAGCGGTTCCAAGTCGCGATCGGTCAGGTGGCCGTCCACGAGCGCCTGATAGGTCTTGTAGACGTGCTTGCTGGGGTGCAGCAGGTCCTGGGACAGGTCGCCGTCGGTGGTAAAGAGCAAAAGGCCCGTAGTGTCGCGGTCCAGGCGACCCACCGGGAAGAGCCCCGGAAAGCGGTCGCGCGGGACCAGGTCGGCCACACAAGGGCGCTCCTGCGGATCGCTCATGGTGGTGAGGTAGCCGGTCGGCTTGTAGAGCATCAGGTACACGGCGCCCTGGTTGAGCTTGACGGGCATGCCGTCGACCTCGATATGGTCGCGGTCGACGTCGACCTTGGTGCCCAGTTCGGTTGCGACCTGGCCGTTGACGGTCACGCGGCCTGCGGTCATCAGGTCCTCCGAGCCGCGGCGGCTCGCAACGCCCGCGCGCGCCAAAAAGCGCTGCAGGCGCATGGTGTGCGGGTAGACGGGCTGGGCGTCGCCTGTGGGCGAAGTTGCGCCCGCAGCGCGTGCGGTGCGCGTTTCCTCTGCTTCGTTAGTCCTCGTCATGCATGTCCTCCGAGGTATCGCCGGTGGGCAGAAGCCCTGCGTCATCGGCGTCCTCAACATCGGTATCGATCAGTTCGCGCTCTTCGTCCAGGTCCTCGGCCTGCTCCTCGAGCGTGGACTGAATGCTGCGGCCGCTCAGGCGCTCGCGGATAAACTGGCGCGACTGCTCGTCGGGGGCAAACTGCTCCAGATCGGGCAGGTCACGGGTGGAGCGCAGACCGAACTTCTCCAAAAAGGCGTTGGTCGTGCCGTAGATGATTGCCTGTCCGCGCTGGGGGTCGCGGCCGAGCTCGCGCACCAGACCCTTGTCAACGAGCGACGCGATGACGCCGTCGGAGTTGACGCCGCGGATGCCCTTAACAACCTCGCGCGTAACGGGCTGGTGGTAGGCGATGACGGCCAGGGTCTCAAGCGCCGCCTGCGACAGCTTTTGCGTGTCCCAGCTCAGCACGTAGGCCTCGACCACGTCGTGATAGGCGGGATGCGTAAACAGGCGCCAGCCACCGGCGACCTCGCGGAGCTGAAAACCGCGGTTGGCCTCCTCGTACTCTACCTTGAGCTCGGCCAAAAGCGACGCGCACTCGCCCGGGGCGATATCCAGCGCACCTGCCAGCGCGGGTGCGCTCACGGGGTCGCTCGACACCAGCAGCAGCGCCTCGAGGGCGCCTTTGAGGCTGTTTGCCTCCAGCGTGGAAAGGGTTGACATGGTTGGTCGCTCCTATTCGGTGAGCTCGGGGCCCTCGCCGGGCACGTATGCCTCGGCGCCCTCGACGCGGTTGATTTGAATGGTTCCAAAGATCTCGTCCTGGCTCAGCGTGAGCGAGCCGCGTTTGGCGAGCTCGAGCATGGCCAGGAAGGTGACGACGAGCTGCTCGGTGGTGGCGTCGCCGTCCAGCAGCTCGCGGAAGGTGCAGGTTTGGTGCGCCATGGTAAAGCGGTCGACGGAGGCCACCGTCAGGTCGAGCGGCACGCGATGCGGCGCCACGTGCTCGGCCTCCAGCAGGAAGGTCTGGCGCTTGCCGTCAAGGTCGGCGCAGATGACGGCGAGGCCGCGCAGGGTAATGCCGGCCAGGTAGTCGGGCATAAGGCCCAGAAACTCGGGGTCGGGGCCGGCCACGCGCGGATGCATGCGGCTCTCGGCCTGCATACGGGCGCCAAGGGCAGCCGCCGCGCCCTTAAACTGCTTGTAGGCAATCAGGCGCTGGATCAGGACCTCGCGCAAAGCGTCGCCGTCGAGCGCACTGAGTTCCTCGAGGTCTTCGTCGTCCTCGTCATCGTCTTCTGTCTTGCGCGGGGCCTCCTGGGGCACCAGCGAGGCGGCCTTGATGTCCAAAAGGGTTGCCGCAACCAGTAAAAAGTCGCTCGCCACGTCCAGGTCCAGCGCCTCGATGCGCTCGGCCTCGGCCAGATATTGCTCGGCCACCTCGCTGATCGAGATGGCGCCGATATCAACTTTTTGGCGGGTTACCAGCTGCAGCAGCAGGTCGAACGGTCCGTTGTAGACCTGTGTCGACACGCGATACGACATCTTCGACCTCCTTTGACGGCGCCTTCGCGGCGCGGTTTGGGTGCATGTTGCGACCGTTTTGCACGGTCGACCTGTAAGTTTACCTTAGATGCCGGCGATTGCGAAGTTAAGCAGCAACTCGGCCAGCGGATACACGGTAACGTCGAAATACCGGCCGATCACGTCGATGCCGGTCCACATGGGCAGCAGGTACAGCACCAGGATGAGGATGGGCATGGCGTATTGCTGCAGGCGGTAGTAGTTAGCGAGCGCCTTGCCCTTGAGGAACGGCACAATGATCGATGAGCCGTCAAGCGGCGGGATCGGAATGAGGTTAAAGAACGCGAGCGACAGGTTGACCACGATAAACGTGGCGCCGAAGTTCATGATTTGAGAGGCCACGGCAAAGGACATGCTGGTGTAGAGGTTGCCGTATGTCGCGTGCATGAGGGCGGCTGCGAGACACGCGAGCGCGATGTTCGATGCAGGACCGGCCGCGCTCACCAGGACCTCGTCGCGCTTGGGGTGCTTGAGGTTGTTGAGGTAGACGGGCACGGGCTTGGCGAAGGCGAACACCGGACCGCCGGCGGCAAGCATCAGCAGCGGTAAGATGACGGTGCCGAACGGGTCGATGTGGTTGAGCGGGTTGAGCGAGACGCGGCCGCGCGAGCGCGCCGTTTTGTCGCCGAGCGCCCAGGCCGCGGCGGCGTGCGCACTCTCGTGGATGACGATGCCAACGATGACGGCGACAGCGCTCGCGAGCAGGTTCATAAAGTAGCTGCTGGACATGTCGACCCCCTAGCGGACGCGGCGCGAGGTACGCGTGAGCAGGTAGTCGGCCACAAACAGGATGACGGCGACGATGGCGTAATCCAGACGGAACACGCCGCCAAAAGGCGATGTGATGACGCCGTAGCCGGCGATGGCACCCGGCAGCGCGCGAGAAAGCTCAACGACAAAGCCCACGATCTGCAGCTTGGCAGTGAGGCCGCTAAAGCACAGCAGCACGGTCATCGCGCTCATAAAGATGCCGCAGATGCGACAAGCGATGGCGATGATGCTCATCGCCACGGCAGCGGCCTTACGAGAGTTCACGCGTGGTCTCCTCTTCGATCTGGGTGGAAAGCTCCAGCCATTCGTCCTCGAGCTTGGGCAGCTCTTGCTTAAGGCCGTTATATTCCCCCAGCGCGGCGTTGAACTTGTCTTGATCGGCATAAAGCTCTTCGCTTGCCATCAATTC
>DBFOPE010000043.1:0-5345 GCA_048429085.1 Collinsella sp. | reverse complement strand
CTGGACATGCCGGCCTCCCTCCATCGCGGGCCGGGGGATTCCGGCCCCTCTGGGGTTGCCTACCCGGATTCGCGCCTCAGGACTCAGCGCAACGCGTTGCGCTGAGTCCTGAGGCTGTTGCAATGAAAATGAGAATCAAGGGCGTCTTCGTACCAAGGGTAGAAATGCTGCAAAACTACTTGCATAATATTATTGAGAATATATACTAATAAGCAAGTACACCAGCAGTCACGTTCGAGAGGAGAACATCATGGCTGAGGAGAAGAAGACGTATAAGTTCGTGTGCACCGTTTGCGGTTATGAGGTTGAGGTCGACACGCCCGAGCTGCCCGAGGATTACGTGTGCCCGGTGTGCGGCGTCGGTCCCGATCAGTTTGAGCTCGTCGAGGAGTAACTCGTAGACACACGACTTGCAGCAACACATAGCTCTGTCCAAGGGTCTCGGTCGGATATTTCGGCCGGGGCCCTTTTCCTCCGTCCCCAAGGGATTGCGGCTGCTGTTAGCCGATCATGTCTGTCGTGAGTCCGGCCGACCTTTTGTCTTAATCTGTAACATCTAACGGCTCAAAACGGGTCTATCTGTTACAGATTGAGACAAAAGGTTGGAGCTGAAGAAATGTCTCGATCTGTAACATCTAGCAGTGGAAAATGGGTCCACTTGTTACAGATCGAGACAATTCAAAACCGTCCGGCAGAAGATCTCAATCTGTAACATCTAGCAGTGAAAACGGGGCCTACGTGTTACAGATTGAGACAAACGGAGCTGTCCCTCGGAATGATCTCGATCTGTAACATCTAGACATCAAAAGCGTGTCTAGATGTTACAGATCGAGACGTTTGCCTGGGTAGGTGCCCCGTCCCATTACATCCCTGTCAACAACACGACATCGAGAATCGTTACGATGACGCCGATCCCTACGAGCAGCGCGTTGAGCGGGCGTGAATTGGCGTATTTGCCCATAACGCGGGGCGAACTGGTGAGCCGTATGAGCACAAAGACCGTAATCGGCAACTGAAGTGACAGCAGCGCCTGACTCCAAATGAGACCCTCAAAAGGATTCGGGACGACCAAGCACGCCGCCACTGCGCCGACGAAACAGGCTGCCACCCCGATTGAGGAATGTCGGTCGTGGATGTCGTATTCCTCGTCGAACATGCCCGCGGTGATAGTTCCCGCCGCCATGCCCGCTGTCACGCTGCTCGATAGTCCCGCGAACAGCAGCGCTACCGCAAAGATGGTCGAGCTCGCCGGGCCCAAGATGGGGGAGAGCGTGGCTGCCGCGACGGCGAGGTCGTCTACGACAATGTCGTGCGCAAAGAAGGTCGTTGCGGCCAGGATGACCATGGCCGAGTTGATTGCCCAGCCCACGCCCATCGAAAAGAGCGTGTCGAAGAGCTCGTAGCGCAGACGTTCTTCGATAACCTGCTCGCTTTGGCCTTCGAAGTGCATGGATTGGATGACCTCGGAGTGCAGGAAGAGGTTGTGGGGCATAACGACCGCGCCTAGGACACTTACGATAATCGCTGCCGAGCCGGTGGGCATACTGGGTGTGATCCAGCTTGTGGCGGCTTGCGGCCAGTCGATCTTGACTAGTGCAAGCTCGGCTAAAAACGAAAGTCCCACCACGCCCACGAAGGCGATGATCCAGCGTTCGGCACGCTTGTAGGAGTTCGTCATGAGCATCGCCATCGATACTGCCGCCACGATGATGCAGCCGGTGCGCACAGGCAGCCCAAAGAGCATTTGAAGGGCAATCGCGCCACCCAGGACTTCGGCCATGGCGGTGGCGACCGTGGCTAGATACGCGCTGCCGAGTATCGCACGCCCGACGAGGCGGGGCAGATGGCGCGTCGTGGCCTCGGCGAGACACATGCCCGTGGCGATGCCCAGGTGCGCCGCGTTGTGCTGCAAGACGATCAGCATAATCGTGGACAGCGTGACGATCCACAGCAGCGCGTAGCCAAACTGCGAGCCCGCGGCCATATTGGAGGCCCAGTTGCCCGGGTCGATAAAGCCGACGGTCACGAGCAGCCCGGGGCCGATATGCCGCGCAATGTCTAGGCCTCCGTGACCACCGGTGCGCCGGGAGCCAAAGTGATGTTTGAGATGGTTGAGCATGGTGCGCTCCTGCGTGCCGTTTGTTTGACTCCGCAAAGGATACCCGTTTTAGGCCAAACAGTTAACCAAGACTAACAAAATAGCTGTATTTGAATAGGATGAGGAAGGGGGCTGCCGAAATGTCTTGATCTGTAACAACTAGGGATGGAAATTGGGCCTAGCTGTTACAGATCAAGACAGGAAGAAATGGTTCTATGGAAAATCTCGATCTGTAACAGCTGACCGCCAAAACCGGCCCTTCGTGTTACAGATTGAGATGTTTGAAGCGGCGAGCTCACAGGCCGAACCTGGGGCCCTTGTTGTCGCCCTTGAGGTCGGCGGTGTCCACTCATAGGGCGCGCGTTACGCGATTGTTTCGAAACGGGCGGGAAACACAACGGGCTGGCTATGCTCTTAGTATGCCTAGTCAACTGACTGTCTAAATATCTAGGGGAGGATCGCGATGCAGGCAGATTCCGCTCAGCAGCAGGGCCTTTATCGCCCCGAATTCGATCACGATGCATGTGGCATCGGCGCGCTTGCCGATATCAACGGTGAGCGCCATCACCAGATTCTGGACGATGCGCTGTCCATTCTGGTCAACTTGGAGCACCGCGGCGGCACAGGACTCGAGAAGAACACTGGCGACGGCGCTGGCATCCTGTTCCAGGTTCCGCATCACTTTTTCCGTAAAGAGGCTCAAAAGTGTGGCCAGATTCTGCCGGCAGAGGGCGACTATGGCGTGGCCATGCTGTTCTTCCCGCAGGACGAGAAGGGCGTAGAGGATGCCCGCCGCGTGTTTGAGGAGGGCTGCGCCGAGGCTGGCGTGCCGCTGCTCTTTTGGCGCGAGGTGCCGGTCGACCCGCACGACCTGGGCGAGACAGCCCGCGCCTGCATGCCCACTATCCTTCAGGCCTTCCTGGGCCGACCGGACGACACGCCCGCCGGCGATGCCTTCGAGCGCCGTCTGTATGTGTGCCGCCGCACCATCGAGAAGAAGGCCGATGCCGAGTTCGCCCTGCACGACAAGATCTTCTACGTGTGCTCCATGAGCTCGCGCACTGTCGTGTACAAGGGCATGCTGGTCGCCACGCAGATGCGCCGCTTCTTCATCGACCTCAACGACGCCGCCGTCAAGACGGCCGTGGCGCTCGTCCACTCGCGCTACTCCACCAATACCACGCCCAGCTGGGAGCGCGCGCACCCCAACCGCTTTATCATCCACAACGGCGAGATCAATACCCTCAAGGGCAACGTCAACTGGATCCGCGCCCGCGAGCCCAACCTGTACAGCCCCGTGCTGCAGCACGATCTTGAGCGCGTGATGCCCATCATCAACCGCGAGGGTTCCGACTCCGCGATTCTGGACAACGTGCTCGAGTTCTTGGTCATGAACGGTCGCCCGCTTACGCGCGCCGCATCCATGCTGCTGCCCGAGCCGTGGGACCACAACGACAGCCTGAGCGAGGAGCGCCGCGCCTACGACGCCTACCAGTCCATGCTCATGGAGCCGTGGGACGGTCCTGCCGCTATCGCCTTTACCGACGGTCGCACGCTGGGTGCCGCCCTCGACCGTAACGGCTTGCGTCCCGCCCGCTACTATGTGACGCGCGACGGTCGCTTTATGCTGGCAAGCGAGGTGGGCACCATCGAGGTGAGCCCCGAGAACATCCTGACGAGCGGCTGCCTGGGACCGGGCCAGATGCTCGAGGTCGATTTTGCCCGCGGCCGCGTCATCTACAACGACGAGCTGCGCGCCCGTTACGCCAAGGAAAAGCCCTATCGCGACTGGATCGCCGAGGAGACGCTGACCGTCGACGCACTCGACAAGCCCGCCGCGCCCGCGCCCGCCGAGGATGCCGAGGTGCCCGCCGCCGTGCGCATGGCCAAGCTCGGGTATCACTGGGATGATGTTGACGAAGTCGTGCGTCCCATGGCCCAGCAGGGCAAGGCGCCGCTCGCCTCGATGGGTATCGATGCGCCGCTGGCCTGCCTGTCCAAGAAGACGCGCTCGTTCTTCGACTACTTCTATCAGCTGTTCGCTCAGGTCACGAACCCGCCGATCGACGCCCTGCGCGAGCATATGGTCACCTCGACCACGCTCTACCTGGGCAACCACGGCAACCTGCTCGAGGACTCCCGCACGGCCTGCCAGCTGGTGCGTCTGGAGTGCCCGCTGCTGAGCGAGGAGGAGTTCGACCGCATTTGCGCGATTGACCGTGTTGGCTTTAAGACCCGCCGGTTCCGTGCCGTGTACCGCCGCGATGCGGGTGAGGGCGCGCTGCAGGCTGCGCTCAAGCAGCTTGCAGAGGACGTTGAGGCTGCGGTCCGCGACGGCGTGAACATCGTGGTATTGAGCGACCGCGCTGCCGCAGGCGAGGTACCCGTACCGTCACTGCTCGCCGTGGGCTGCGTGCACAACCACCTGATCCGCGCCGGCGTGCGTACCTTTGCCGACATCGTGGTGGAGTGCGGCGATGCCGTGTCCCCGCACGACTTTGCGGCGCTGGTGGGCTACTCCGCGAGCGGCATCTATCCGTACAACGCGCATGCGTGCATTCGCGACTTGGCGGCGCACGGCGATCTGGACGTGACAGCCGAGCAGGGCATCGCCAACTACAACAAGGCTGCGACCGCCGGCATCGTTTCCATCATGTCCAAGATGGGCATCTCCACGGTGCAGAGCTACCATTCGGCGCAGATCTTCGAGGCCGTGGGCTTTACGCCGGAGTTCGTCAATGCGTACTTCGCTGGCACGGTGAGCCGTGTGGGCGGTATGGGTGTCGAGGACGTTGAGCGCGAGCAAAACGAGCGCTACGACGCCGCGCTCGCTATCCTTAAGAGCCCGGCTCCCGATCAACTGCCCACGCTGGGCCTGACCAAGTGGCGCCCGCTTGGCGGCGAGGATCACCTCATCGATCCGCAGACTGTCTACTTGCTGCAGACCGCCTGCCGTGAGGACAGCTACGACACCTTTAAGGAGTACAGCGCCCGCCTGCACCGCACCGGCCGTGCCGTGCGCCTGCGTGACCTGCTGGACTTTAATGCCAACGGTCGCACGCCGGTTTCGCTCGACGAGGTGGAGCCCGCGCTCAACATCGTCCGCCGCTTTAACACCGGCGCCATGTCGTACGGTTCCATCAGCAAAGAGGCACACGAGTGCATGGCCATCGCCATGAACCGCCTGCACGGTCGTTCCAACTCGGGCGAGGGCGGCGAGGATCCGCGTCGCGAGACCCCGCTGGCC
>DBFOPE010000042.1:0-8897 GCA_048429085.1 Collinsella sp. | reverse complement strand
AAGAAAGTATCCCGTGCGTCCAGCCCATCAGAAGAGTTCCGCCTAAAGGGTGACTACACAGGACACCCGCCGGGCCGCTTTGGGTTACTTTCCAAAACATTCCAGGACGCAAAGGGCTCCGCCGCGCGAAGCGCGCAGCGGAGCCCCTTGCATGTCCGAGGACGTTTTGGAAAGTAACCCAAAGCGGCCCGGCGGGTGTCCTGTGTAGTCACCCTTTAGGCGGAACTCTTCTGATGGGCTGGACGCACGGGATACTTTCTTGGCAACTACCGTTTATCGCGTATAGCTACCGTTTGCGGGATAAGTAACACTCCTTAATAAGCCGTGTAATATCTTAGATAAGCACGGAGTTTTCCAGGGAGACGCTGTCCTTTGTTGTGCGCAAGGGGCGGCGTCTCTTTGGCGCTTAGATGCCGTTGTGCAACAGCGCGGCGCGCGTGTCATGTATTGAAAAGCCAATGTCGAGATGGGTCGTGATAAGAATGGGCAAGTACGTAATCGTGGTTGAATCTGGTTCGGATGTGACGCCAGAGCTCTGCGAACGCTACGGCATCGTGCGCGTGCCTATGCATGTCACGATTGGTGACGAGACCGTCGAGGACGGCTCGATCGATCCGCTCGAGATTTATTCGCGCTGCAACGAGTTTGGCGTGATGCCAAAGACCAGTGGCTGCGCACCGGCAGATTTCTCTCGCGTGTACGATCGCATTCACGCCGAGCAGCCCGACGCGACCATTTTGCATCTTGCATATTCCGAGGCCACGACCTGCTCGCATCAGTCCTCAAAGATTGCGGCCCAGGGGCGCGACTACGTGTTCTCCATGGACACGCGCTTTGTCTCGGTGGGCCAGTCGCTCGTTGTCGTCGAGACTGCCAAATACATTGAGGCTCACCCCGATGCCACCGTTGACGATATTTTCGCCTTCACCAATTCGGTGATGGACCGTGTGCTGCTGGGCTTTGTTCCTACCGACCTAGCCTTCCTTAAGGCGGGCGGTCGTCTATCCAACGTGGCATTCCTCGGTGCCCATCTGCTCAAGATTAAGCCCTGCATTGAGGTAACGGGCGGCAAGTTCGTGGCAACCAAGAAGTTCCGCGGCTCTATGCTCAAGTGCGCCCGCGCCTTTATTGACCACATGGTTGCGAAGGGCGAGATTGACTACTCGCATATTGGCCTGGCGTATTCGGTAGGCCTTTCCCAGGAGCTGCGCGACGACATGGAAGTCTATGCGCACGACCTGGGCTTTAAGGACGTTACCTGGACTCAGGTCGGCGGTGTCATCTCGAGCCATTGCGGCCCGACCGCCTTCGGTGCGGTGCTCACGCTTAAGGCGTAAGGTCTGGCGTCTATCGATTTCTATTGCCTCAGCGGCGGGCGGGTTGCGATAACCTTCCCGCCGCTCTTGCGTAGGGCCAAATAGGACAACCCAATTGACCGCTAAACCGTTTCGCCATCATGCGTATGGGCTAGAATGATTCTGGCATTTATGTAGCTAAAACCAATGAGAGGCAAGGTAGCGGGAATGGCTGAGATGACGCTCGAGGGTGTGGACGCTCGTCCCGAGGACTCTGCGTTTGCCCTGGGCCGCGTACATTCGATTGAGACGATGGGAACGGTCGATGGACCCGGCATCCGCTTTGTGGTGTTTGTTCAGGGCTGCCCCATGCGCTGTGCGTATTGCCACAACCCCGATACCTGGTCGGTTAGCGGCGGCACCATGGTGACCGTCGAGCACCTGATGGACGAGTTCCAGAGCAACCATGAGTTTTACCGCAGCGGCGGTATTACGGTGTCCGGCGGCGAGCCGCTCTTGCAGCCCGCGTTTTTAGCCGACCTGTTCCGTGCAATGCACAACAACCCCGATGGCCGCGTGCATACCTGCCTCGACAGCTGCGGCTATGCGTTTGACCCCAACCATCCCGAGAAGTTCGATACTGTTCTCAACGAGACCGACATGGTGCTGCTCGACATCAAGCATGCCGATCCCGTTGAGCATAAAAAGCTGACCGGTTGCGATCCCGCACGCATTCTGGCGTTTGGTGATGAGCTTGCCCGTCGCAAGATTAAGGTCGTTATCCGCCACGTGGTGGTGCCCGGCATTACCGATACGGTTGAGGAGTGCGAGGCGCTCGGCCGCCTCATCGCTCCATGGCACAACGTGGTGGGCCTGGAAATGCTGCCGTATCACACGATGGGTGTCGTCAAGTACGAGCAATTGGGCATTCCCTATAAGCTCGAGGGCGTTCCACAGATGGATACCGCGCGCATGCCCGAGCTGCGCAACGCCGTCATGACGGGCATGAAAAAGCGTCGCGCGGAACTCAAAAACGCTATCGGCTAGCGAGCCATTTTCGCTCCCCAAAGGCACTCATTGGGGACAGACTTAAATGAGTGCCCCTGGGCACCAAGTTGATTGCCAAAGAGCTCCGTCAAGTTGCGGTGGAATAGTTCTTGTTTTTCGGCTTATGCCGCCCAAATAGGAACTATTCCACCGCAACTGCGTTTTGGGCGGAGATGCGCAACAGAATCGCGCCATTTGGATAAATACGCTTGTGGTTTCTTTAAAGACGCCTTAAACGCCGCTGAATATCTTTGGAAAGAAATGCCTGCTCGGTATTATGCTGCTCGTATATGAACGGTAGCAGTCAGGAGACCACGTGCGAAATAACGCATCGCGGGACGAGTATATGCCGCAGCATAGCAGCAGATATGAGACGAAGGGCACATCTTCGCGTGGCCTTGCCGACGCTCGCGTCCGCGTGACGAAGATTGCCGCCATTGGGATGCTAACGTTGGCGATTATTATCCTCGGAATTACCGCCAAAACCTACGCGTCGGAGCGAATGGCACACTCAGATGCGTCAACGGTACAGACGCAAAACGAGAAGGTTTCAAAGTCCAAAGCGTCGGCAGATCTCAAGACGAGACTTTCGAAGGCGGACTTCAACGATATCCCTTCGGGTGATACCGTTCAGGCCTTCTCGTTGGTGGATAACAAGACTCCTACCTTGGAGGATGAGAGCCTTGCCTTGCTCCAGGATGCCCTGAGTCGGGCGCAGGAGCTAGGCGATGTGGGCGTGGTGTTCTACGACCTGTCAAGCGGCAAGGGCGTGACGTATAACCCCGATGTCGAGGTTTACGGCGCGAGTAGCTACAAGGCGCTCTATGCGTTGTACATCTGCGAATCTCTGGTCGAGACGGGTCAGGTTTCACTCGATGATTCCCTTGGCACCTATGGTGGCTACAACATGGGTTGGCAGACGGTGCGCGACCTGATCGATGCCGCGGTCGTTAATTCGGACAACGATTCGTTTATTGCGTTACGCGCGGCGTTTGACAGTGTCGGTTACGAGGATTGGATTGCCAGTCTTGGCATCGATTACGATACCGCACTCGATCCGATGAGTGATTTTCCCACCTATTGCCCGCGCACCTCGGCCAAATTGTGGCGCGAGATGAGCGAGTATTTGAGCCGTGATACCGAGACGTCGCAATGGCTATCGGATCTTCTGGCCTCTACGACTCGATCGTTTATTCGTAATGGCATTGCGGACGACCAAGCCTTGGTACGCAACAAGGCAGGCTGGATTAGCGAGGATGGTTGCTATTCGACATGCGATGCGTGCCTCATCGATGTCGATGGCGACACCTACATTATGAGTATCATGACATCGATGCCATGGAGCGATCGCTCGAGCGAGCTGGTGGCTGCGATTGCTAAGACATTCTTTGATACCCGAGCTGCGCTGGCCTAACGTGTTCGTTTGACGAGGTCAAACAAAATGCTGGTACCATACCGTGGTTGAGAATTTCGTATAGGTTTGGGGAATGGCATGGCTACCATCGCGATTATCGGTGCGCTCGAAAAAGAGATCATGCAGATTAAGGAAGAGTTGAGCAACGTTTGCATGGTACAGGAGGCGGGCTTGAACGTTGTGACCGGCGGGCTCGACGGCCTGTCGATTGTCGCCACGACGGCGGGTATGGGCACGGTAAACGCTGCCGCCGCAACACAGCACCTCATTAGCAAGTATGCTCCACAGGCAGTTGTGTTTTCTGGTATCGCAGGTGGCCTGAATCCCAAGCTCCATATCGACGATGTCGTCATTGGCAAATGCCTGCGCTATCTAGATACCGATACCGCGCTTATCGCCGAGTCTGCACCGGGGCTCGAGGAGTTTGTCTCGACGCCTGCGCTGGTCGATATTGCCGCCGATGTGCTTTCTGAGCGTGGCTTTGTTGATGCTTCGACAAATGCGACCGCTTCGAACGAGGGCGCAAAGCAGTTCCTGGTCGGCACGATTGCCACGGGTAACCGCTTTGTGACGGGCGCCGCTATGCGCAATGATGCCATCGAGGCGACGCATGCCGATTGTGTCGGCATGGAGGGCGCGGCAATTGCCCATGTCGCAACCAAAAATGGTGTCGATTGCCTGGTGCTGCGTGCTATCAGCGATAATTGTGACGAGGCGTATGATGCGATTTGCGACCGCGAGTTCGATTTGTTCGAGTATGCGCGTGCCGCAAGCGATATCACGCTCGATATCGTTCGACGCATTGCCGCTGCGCAATAGCGCGTTTTTTGCAAGATCCTACGACCAAGGAGTGTCCATGGCCGATTCCATTAACTACCAGCTTGCCAAGTTCGTCGCCAGCTACGGCAAGGTTTCGCAGATCCCCGAGTCCACCTGTCCCGAGGTGAGCTTCGTTGGCCGCTCAAATGTGGGCAAGTCGTCCATCATGAACAAGCTCTTCGGCCGCAAGAACCTGGTCAAGGTTTCGAGTACGCCGGGCAAGACGAGCAATATCAATTTCTTCGAGGCCGACGACGTGCACTTTGTGGACCTGCCGGGCTATGGTTTCGCCCGTCGTTCCAAGGCCGAGCGTGACCGCTGGGCCGAGCTCATCGGCGACTTCTTCGACTCCGAGCGCAGCTTTAACTTGGTTGTGTCGCTAGTGGACATTCGCCATGACCCCAGTAAGCTCGACCATGACATGATCGACTACCTGCAGGGCAACGAGTTCAACTTTATCGTCTGCCTCACCAAGGCCGACAAGCTCAGCCGTACCCAGCAGGCCCGCCAAGCGGCAGCCATCAAAAAACAGCTCAACGTCCCGGCCGAAAACGTAATCATCACAAGCTCCCAAACCGGCACCGGCATCGACGAACTCAAGCGCCGCATCGCCGAGGCTTGCCTCTAGTAAGTGCCCCTATCAATAAAATGCAGAACATCAGCCCGGCGACTTTCCAGAGCGTAGGTCCCTGTAGCCGCCGCCGGCGAAGTTAACATAGGGGAGGCCAGGGGCTTTGCCCCCAAATCTTTCCGCAGGACGGCAGGACCCCCGCCGCACGAAGTGCGCAGCGGGGGTCCTGCCATGTCCGAGGACGATTTGGGGGCAAAGCCCCTGGTCTCCCCGGCGAGTATACGGGACGGCGACTACAGGTATTCGATCTGGGCGCCCTCGGTGTCGCATGTCAGAATATGCGTATCACACTTAGGGAACTGCTCGCGCAGCTTGACCTGCAGGAACTTTGCCACGATGGTGTCGTCAGTCACGGCCATGAGGGTCGAGCCCGAGCCGCTGATCCAGATGGTCTTGGCGCCTCCGTTAAGGCAGGTGTCGCGCACGGCGTTGTAGTCGGGAATCAGACGGCGACGATAGGGCTCTTGAATGCGGTCGTCATTAGCGGCGGCAATCAGGTCCAGGTCACCAGTCTCCAAGCCGCGCGTCATGCCGGCGATGCGGCCCATCTGCCATACGGCGGTGGAGAGCGGAACCTCCTGCGGCACGACCTTGCGCGCCTCGCTCGTATGCACCTCGTAGGGAGGAATCACGGTAATAAAACGCAGGCGATCGCTCACCTCGTAGCGCAGGCACTGGGGGAGCGAATCGGTCGGCGTAAAGGAGCAGACGGCGCCGCCCAGGATAGCGGGGGCGACGTTATCGGGATGGCCCTCGACCTCGGTGGCAATGCGGACGAGCTCGGCACGGTCGACGGTGTGGCCTGTCAGCGCGGCGGCGGCCATAATGCCGGCGACGACACAGGTGGAGCTGGAGCCCAGGCCGCGGGCGACGGGAACGTCAGTCTGAATGTCGATGGCGACGGGGAAGGCCGGCTCGCCCCATGCGGCCAGTGCATCGACAAAGCTAACGTAGACCAGGTTGTTCTCGTTTTGGAATTCCTCGGGGCAGCCCGTGATGGTGAGCTTGTCGGCGCGCTCGAAGGTGAAGTGCGAGTAGAGGCTGACGGCCATGCCGAGGGTGTCGTAGCCGATGCCTAGGTTGGCGCTGGTTGCTGGGACGGTGATCTTGATCATGTGAGTCCTCCTGGCGTGCCTGGCTGTTTAGTTCGCTGCTCGGACAGTCCTGCGCAAGACGGAAAGCACATTAAGTGCTTTCCTTTGCGTGCGGAACTCGCGACGAACTAAACAGCCAGGCACGCTGTGCGCGTTCGTCATTATCCCGGGGGTTATCTGATGAAAGAAGGTGCGCCGGCTTTCGCCGGCGCTTAATAAGGGGTTTAGTTGGAAGCCATCTTTTTTGCTGCAGACTCGACGTAGCTTGCCATCTCATTAACGTCGCAGACGTCTTCGAAGCGGACGGGCTTGGACTCGAGCTCGGCGAGCTGGACCGGGGCAACCGTGTTGGTTGCCTGCTCGAGCACGCGCATGGCCTCAAAGTCGTCCTCGGGAACGTCGAGGCCCAGGGCGCCGCAGCAGGCGCGCGGGAACTTGTAGGGGCTGGCGGTCGAAAGCAGCACGCGGGCCTTGGCGCCCTCGGCGGGAGCGACCTGCTCAAAGACGTGATAGCCGCAGGCGGTGTGCGGGTCGATCACGTAGCCGTTCGCGTCCCAGCAGCTCTTGATGGCAGTGCGTACCTCGTCCTCGCTGGCCCAACCGCAGCCAAAGACGCTCTGAATCTTTGCCAGCAGGTCGGCGGGAACTTCGTAGCGACCAGTCCGCGCCAGCTGCTCCATAAGGCCGGCAACGAGCTCACAGTCGCCATCGGACAGGAAGTAGAGCATGCGCTCCAGGTTAGAGCTGATGAGGATGTCCATCGAAGGCGAGATGGTCGTGAAGAACGGGCGGTTGCGGTCGTAGACGCCGGTGCTCAGGAAGTCAGCCAGCACGTTGTTCTTGTCGCTCGCGACGATGAGCTTGGCGACGGGCAGACCCATGCGCTTGGCATAGTAACCGGCCAGGATATCGCCAAAGTTGCCGGTCGGTACGCAGAACTCCACGGCGTCGCCGGCCTCGATGGCGCCGGCGCGCAACAGCTGCGCATAGGCGGCAAAGTAGTAGACGACCTGCGGTACCAGACGGCCGACGTTGATGGAGTTGGCGCTCGAAAGCACCGTGCCTGCGGCCTCCAGACGCTCGGCAAGCTCCTTATCGGCAAAGATGCGCTTGACGGCGCTCTGGGCGTCGTCAAAGTTGCCGCGGATGCCGCAGACGGCGACGTTATCGCCCTCCTGCGTGGACATCTGCAGGTTCTGGACGCGGCTGACCTTGCCCTCGGGATAAAAAACGGTGATGCCCGTGCCCGGAGTGTCGGCAAAACCGGCGAGCGCGGCCTTGCCCGTGTCGCCCGACGTGGCGGTGACGATCATGATGCGCTCGGCGCCGCCGTCCTTGGCGGAAGTGCGGGCCATCAGACGGGGGAGCATCTGCAGGGCGACGTCCTTGAAGGCGCTCGTGGGGCCGCCAAAGAGCTCCATCACATAGGTCTGAGGGGCATCAGCGCCCGGCGCAGCGTCGAGTTTGACGAGCGGCGTAACCTCTTCACTCGCAAACGTGCCGCGGTATGCCTCGTCGACACACGCCGAAATTTCTTCGGCCGTGTAATCATTCAGTAACATTCCCAACACATCTTGAGCGATTTCAAAGTACGATTTATCTGCAAGCGAGCTGATATCGACCTGCTGGGTGCCGAGCTCGTCCGAGACAAACAAACCCCCGTCGGGAGCGATGCCGGTGCGGATTGCCACCTTACTTGAGCACGATAAAGTGCGTCCTCGTGTACTATGATAAGTTCCCATATAACACTGCTCCTCGGATGCCTTGGTCCCAATCGGTGAAACCATGGTATCAGAGCGCGCAAAACAGGTTTGCAGAGGCTTTTAGAAAGGTAACCTCAAGCCCATGATTAAGATTGCCAAGTTTGGCGGCTCGTCGGTCGCCGACGCCGAACACTTTAAGAAGATCAAGGCCATCGTCGATGCCGACCCTGCCCGCCGTTTTGTGGTGGTTTCTGCCTGCGGTCGCCGCTTTAAGGGCGACACCAAGGTGACCGACCTGCTCTACCTGGTTAACGCGCACGTTAAGTATCACGTGTCGTGCGAGGAACTACTCGAGGACATCGGCCAGCGCTATTTTGATATCGCTGACGAGCTGGAGCTCACCTATCCCATCCGCGAGGAGTTCGCGGCCTTTGCCGAGCGCGCCCGCTCGGGCGGCTACTCTACCGAGGAGCTCGTGAGCCGCGGCGAGTACTTCACCGCTCGCCTGATGGCCGAGTACCTGGGTCTGCCGTTCCTGGACGCCGCGACGGTTGTGGCGTTCCATCACGACGGTACGCTCAGCATGAACCGCACCTCCGAGCTGGTGCAGGAGTACGGTCAGCAGGGCGGCTTTGTTATGCCCGGTTTCTACGGCGCGACGCGAGAGGGCCAGATCAAGCTGCTCGACCGTGGCGGCGGCGATATCTCGGGCTCGATTCTGGCCAAGTGCCTGGGCGCCGATCTGTACGAGAACTGGACCGACGTCTCGGGTTTCTATTCTGCCGATCCGCGTATTGTTCCCGAGGCCCAGCCCATCGCCCGCGTTACCTACGAGGAGCTGCGCGAGCTTTCGTACATGGGTGCAAGCGTCCTGCACGAGGAGGCCGTGTTCCC
>DBFOPE010000041.1:0-12063 GCA_048429085.1 Collinsella sp. | reverse complement strand
ACAGTTTTGATGGTGGACCTGACAAGATTCGAACTTGTGACCTCCCGGTTATCAGCCGGACGCTCTAACCAACTGAGCTACAGGTCCATCATGGTGGAGGTTAGGGGGATCGAACCCCTGACCTCAGGCTTGCAAAGCCCGCGCTCTCCCAGCTGAGCTAAACCCCCACGGAGACAGTAATAAACACCCCAGCGGCGACTCGGCTCTCGCTGGGGTGTTTATTGCGAAAGAAAGTGGTGGACCTGACAAGATTCGAACTTGTGACCTCCCGGTTATCAGCCGGACGCTCTAACCAACTGAGCTACAGGTCCATCGCGCAAGGGATATATTAGACGAGTCGTTACGCGCTCGTCAACAACTTTTTTGAAAATCTTTGGAGTGTGCCCGCCGAGTGGGCGAGATGGGTTAGGTTTGCTGCTCGGGCAGTCCTGCGCAAGACGAAGGCCACATTAAGTGGCCTTCTTTGCGTGCGGAACTCGCGACAAACCTAACCCATCTCGCCCACTCGGCGGGCACGGGGTCCAGGATTGTCAAAAAAGCGGTCGGCGCGCAGTGCGCCGACCGCCGATATATGGGGTCTGATATTTTCTACCAGTAAGGGCATCTTACTCGTCTAGGAGATCCTCTGGCATGTCGTTGCCGTCGCCTAGATCGACTGGGGTCTTTTCAGCATCGACCGTTGCCTCGTCCTCGGCGCCTTCGCCTTCGGGTTTTTCCTTGGCTGCCGTCATGCGGGCAACGGCGCATACGCGGTCGTTGTCGTCGACAGTCATCATCTTGACGCCCTGGGTGGCTCGGCCGGTCTGGCTAATCTCATCGGTCTTGACGCGAATGACCGTCGCGCCTTCCGTCACGATGAACAGCTCGTGCTGCGGACCCACCGTCTTCATGGCCGCGAGGTTTCCCTTACGCTCGGTCATCTGGATGGTGTAGACGCCCTGACCGCCGCGGTTCTGCTCCGGATAGTCCGCGACCGGCGTGCGCTTGCCGTAGCCGCGCTCGGTGATGACAAACAGGTCGCCGTTGCCGTTGGTAACCTCCATACCCAAAACGCTCACGCCGTCCTTCATGCTAATACCGCGAACGCCGCTGGTGTCGCGTCCCGTGGCGCGAACCTGGTCCTCGGGGAACATGATCGCCTTGCCCGCAGTGGTGGCCAGGATGATCTTGTCGCCCTCGCGCACACGGCGCACGGCGAGCAGCGCGTCGTCGTCTCTCAGATTGATGGCGATCAGGCCATCACGGCGGCTGCGGTCGTAAGCGCTCATCACGGTCTTCTTGACCATGCCGCTCTTGGTGGCAAACATCAGGTACTCGTCGGCGGGGAACTCGCGGCAGCTGATGACGCTCGCGATCTTCTCGCCTTCCTCAAAGGGCAGTAGGTTGACGATCGCGGTGCCGCGCGCCTGGCGCGTACCCACCGGCAGCTCGTGCACCTTCAGGCGGTAGACCTTGCCTTTGCTCGAGAAGAACAGCACGTACTCGTGCGTGGATGCGATAAACATCTCGTCGATGACGTCGTCCTCTTTAAGGTTGACGCCCGACACGCCCTTGCCGCCGCGCTTCTGGGCGCGGTAGGCAGCCACCGGGATGCGCTTCACGTAGCCGGTGTGGGTGATGGTCACGACCATGTCCTCGTCGGCGATGAGGTCCTCGACATCCAGGTCCTTTTCGACATGGCTGATCTCGGTGCGGCGTTTGTCGCCGAACTTTTTCGAAATCTCGCGCATCTCCTCCTTGATGACGCCCAGGATCTTCTCCTCATGCGCCAGCAGGTCCTCGTAGTAGGCGATGGCGCGGCGCAGACCGTCCAGCTCTTCCTGGATCTTGTCGCGCTCCAGGCCAGTCAGGCGGCGCAGCTTCATCTCGAGGATGGCCGTGGTCTGCTCGGGCGTAAAGCCAAAGCGCTCGATCAGGCGGCCGCTTGCCTCGGAGTCGGTCTGCGAGGAACGGATAATGCTGATGACCTCGTCGATATGGTCGAGAGCCATCAAGTAGCCCTCGAGGATATGGGCGCGCGCCTGGGCCTTCTTAAGGTCAAAGCGGGTGCGGCGGGTGACGACGTCGACCTGGTGGTCGATGTAGTGCTGCAGCATCTCGCGCAGGCTCAGGCATTTGGGAACGCCGTTGACGAGCGCCAAGTTGTTGGCGCCAAAAGTCGTCTGCAGCGAGGTGTACTTATACAGGTTGTTGAGCACGACCTGCGGAATGACGCCCTTCTTGAGCTCGATGACCAGACGGATGCCCTTTTGGTTGGACTCGTCGCGCATGTCCGAGATGCCCTCGATGCGCTTGTCGTTTACGAGCTGGGCGATCTTCTCCTGCAGGGTGCCCTTGTTGACCATGTAGGGAATCTCGGTAAAGACCAGGCGGCTGCGACCGGTCTTGGTGGATTCCACGTGGGCCTTGGCACGCACGGTAATGGAGCCGCGACCGGTCTCGTAGCTCTGCCTAATGCCGGCGCTGCCCATGATGATGGCGCCGGTGGGGAAGTCCGGACCGGGCATGATCTGCATAAGCTCGTCGACGGTGGCGTCGGGATTGTCGATCAGGTAGCAGGTGGCCTCGATCGCCTCGGTGAGGTTATGCGGGGCGATATTGGTGGCCATGCCGACGGCGATGCCCTGACTACCGTTGACCAGCAGGTTGGGAAAGCGCGCGGGCAGCGCCACGGGCTCGGCGAGCGACTCGTCGTAGTTGGGCTGCCAGTCGACGGTATCCTTTTGCAGGTCGCGCAGCAGCTCCATGGCAGGCTTTGCCAGGCGGCTCTCGGTATAACGCATGGCCGCCGCGCCGTCGCCATCGATGTTGCCGAAGTTGCCGTGGCCATCGATGAGCGGTGTGCGCATGGAGAACCACTGCGCCAGACGAACCATGGCCTCGTAAACCGCGGAGTCACCGTGCGGATGGTACTTGCCGATAACTTCGCCGACCGTCCAGGCCGACTTCTTATGCGGGCGGTTGGGGTAGATGCCGCTCTCGTTCATGGCGTACAGGATGCGGCGGTGCACCGGCTTTAGGCCGTCGCGCACGTCCGGCAGGGCGCGCGCCGTGATGACCGACATCGAGTACTCGATGAACGACTGCTTCATCTCGCGGCCGAACTCCGAAATCTGGAGCTGACCGCCGTTGATGTCCTCGCCGGCCGAGGCGCCGCGGTCGACCGCGCCGAAGTTCTCCTCGAGCTCGGCGTCGTCATCCTCATCCTCTTCATCCTCGGCGTCGGGGTTATAGGAATCCGGATCGCCGTCCTCGCCCTGCTCGGCGCGGGCGAGTAGGCGCTTCAGATCATCGGGCATGCCGGCGTCGCCGGCCTCGTCCATACCCTCGTTGTTGTTGATATCGTCTGCCACGTTACCTCCTCATGGTTTGCGTGGTCCATTAGTTCCCTACCACGGAGACGGCTTTTCCAGGTGCCGCAGATTCGCCCGAAAGAGGAGGGAAGCGTACTTGGGTACGCGACCGACGATTGAGGGCGAAGGTGCGGTGGCTGGGAAAGCCGCGGGGATTAGGCGTCTAAGAAGCGCGCATCATGTGCGTGCTTCTCGATGTACTCGCGGCGATAGCCGACCTCGGAACCCATGAGCTCGCGCACGGCGCGGTCCGCCACCACGGCGTCCTCGATCGACACGCGCTGCAGGATACGGGTCTTGGGGTCCATCGTCGTCGAGGCAAGCTGCTTGGGGTCCATCTCGCCCAGGCCCTTGTAGCGCTGAACGGTATAGCCCTTGCGCTTCTTGGTGATCTTGCCGTCCTTGGCTTTGCCGCCCTCGTCGTTGTCGTCGGGGTTCAGGCCCAGGCTCTGAATGGTGTCGCGCAGAATCTCGTCTTCGGGCTGGCGGCCGTTGGGATACACGTAATGGATCTTGTTGCGTACCTTAATGCCAAAGATGGGCGGGCAGGCAACATAGACATAGCCGGCATCGATCAGCGGGCGCATGTACTTGTAGAAGAACGTCAGCAGCAGGATGCGGATATGTGCACCGTCAACGTCTGCATCGGTCATGATGATGATCTTGTGGTAGCGCGCCTTGCTGATATCGAAGTCGCCACCGTCGCCGGCGCTCGTCGTGACGCCGCAGCCGATCGCGGTGATCAGGGATTGGATGGTGTCGCTCGAGAACGCGCGGTGGTCGCCTACGCGCTCGACGTTCAGAATCTTGCCGCGCAGGGGCAGAATCGCCTGGATGTCTCGGCGACGGCCGTCCTTGGCCGAACCGCCTGCCGAGTCGCCCTCTACGATAAAGAGCTCGGTCAGCTCGGCATCGCGCACCGAGCAGTCGGCGAGCTTGCCGGGCAGCGACGCCGTCTCGAGCAGGCTCTTGCGGCGGGTCGCCTCGCGCGCCTTGCGGGCGGCGTTGCGGGCCTTGCATGCCTGCTGGGCCTTCTTGACGATCTCGCGGGCGGGCTTGGGGTGCTCCTCCAGATAATCGGTCAGTCCATCGGTCACGATCTTGAGCGTGAGCGCGCGCATGTAGGAGCTGCCAAGCTTGGCCTTGGTCTGACCCTCAAACTGCGGATCGGGCAGCTTGACCGAGATGACGGCCGAAAGGCCCTCGCGCACGTCGTCACCGCTCAGGTTGGCGTCCTTCTCCTTGAGCAGGTTCTGCTTGCGGGCGTAATCGTTAATCACGCGGGTGAGGGCGGTGCGGAAGCCCTCGAGATGCATGCCGCCCTCGGGGGTGTAGATGTCGTTGGCAAACGACATGACGTTCTCGCCATAGCCGGCATTCCACTGCAGGGACACCTCGACCTCGCCCATCTTGGTCACGGGCGCATCCGGATCCGATTTACCCTCGATATAGATGGGCTCCTTAAAGGCCTCGGGGACGTCTTTGCCGTCGTTGAGGAACTTAACGAAGTCGATGATGCCGCCCTCGTAGCAGAACTCCTCCACGTGGGGAGTCGCCTCGCGCTCGTCGGTCAGCACAATCTTTAGATTCTTATTGAGGAACGCCGTCTCCTGCAGACGGTTGTGCAGCGTATCGAAATCGTAGACACAGGTCTCGAAGATCTCGTCGTCGGGCCAGAAGTTGACGGTGGTACCCGTCGAATCCGAGGTGCCCACGACCTCCATCTTCTTGACGGTCTTGCCGCGCGAGAACTCCATCTCGTAGACGTTGCCGTCACGGCGCACTTGCACGACCACGCGCTTGGACAGCGCGTTGACGACGGAGATGCCCACGCCGTGCAGGCCGCCCGAGACCTTGTAGGCCGAGTTATCGAACTTGCCGCCGGCGTGCAGGATCGTCATAACGACCTCGAGCGTCGGGATCTTCTTGATGGGATGCTCGTCGACGGGGATGCCCCGCCCGTTGTCGACGACCGTGATGGAGTTGTCGGCGTGGACCGTCACCTGAATCTCGGTGCAGAAACCGGCCATGGCCTCGTCAACGGAGTTGTCAACGATCTCCCACACCAGGTGGTGCAGGCCGCTGGCGCTCGTCGAGCCGATGTACATGCCCGGGCGCTTACGAACGGCCTCGAGACCTTCGAGAATCTTAATCTCGCCGCCATCGTAATCGTTTTCGTTTGCCACACGTCCTCCTTCAGCTAAGAAAATGTGTACAGCCTTACTAGTTTATCGTAAAAAAATACCCTCGGGAACGAGGGTATTTGGCTCTACAAGGCCACCAGATGCGATTTAAGGCTCTTTTTTGCTTTGCACGCCCTTGGCCCACTCGGCACTGGCTCTCATGGCATTCTCGAGGGCCTCGCGCAGTTTTTGATCTTCGATGGGCGCCACTTGGCGCTCGATCTCGCCGCGTTCGGCCTCGCTGAGATCGGCGTGCGGAGCCGGCGGGCGCTCGGTCACGGCTGGGCGCAGGCGCTCCTTGGCGGCCGGCGGCGTGTGACCGGGCGCGGTCGTTTTGAACACCAGGCCGTCCACATGCGCCCCGGCCCGCTCCATGCGTGCCCGGATGATCTCGCGCAGCAGCGTCATCTCCTGCGTCCACGAGGGCGAATCGAGATACACCAGCAGCTCATTGGACTCGGGCAGGTAGCGCAGGCCCGTCACGTGGCGTCCCTCGCGCGTGCCCGAGCACACCGCATTCCAGGCGCGATAGACCGCACGAGATTCCTCTGCAGCCTCCATTTGCGCGCGGCGCTCAGGTGTTGCGGCCGCCAGGATGCGCTGACGCTCGGCATCCAAAAAGCCGCCAAAGGCAACCGTTCCGTTCTCGCGCTCGTAATTAGCACGTCTCACCCATGCTCACCACCTTGGCTCGATCAAGCAGGTCATCGGTAAAATACCCCAGATTGGTGGTGGTTATGACCGTCTGGATGTCATCACCGATCAGCTGCAGGAAAGCGCCTCGCCGCCCGGCATCGAGCTCGCTCATCACGTCGTCCAAAAGCAGCAGTGGCGCGGTGCCCAGGATATCGCGCGCCACGGCCACTTCTGCCACCTTCCAGGCAAGCACCAGCGTTCGCTGCTGGCCCTGGCTGGCAAATGAACGGGCCGATCGGCCCGCGACGGTAAACTCGATCTCGTCGCGATGCGGACCCACAAGCGTCACGCCGCGGCGCATCTCCTCATCGGCACGCTCATCGAGGGCCGCGAGCATATGCTCGTATGCCCAACCTTTCAGTTCCTCGCGCCCTTCGGCTTGAGGCAAATCCCCCAGCGTGGACACATAGGACACGTCTGCGTCCTCACCGGACGCCACCTGCCCGTACGCGGCGCGCACATGGCCCGCCAGCCGGTCGAGCAGGGCCAAACGATGCACGAGCAGGGCGGACCCGGCGCGGGCGATGGAATCGTTCCATGCGCCGAGCATCTCGCGGCAGCACCAGGACTCCTTGAGCAGGGCGTTGCGCTGCGCCACGCAACGCCCGTAGGTGCTCACCAGGTCGGCGTAGCGAGCGCTCAGCTGAACGCCAAAGTCGTCGAGGGCGGCGCGGCGCACGCTGGCGCCGCGCTTGACCATATCCAGATGATCGGGGCAAAACAGCACGCTCGGCAAAACCCCGCGCACGCCGGCGGCCGAGCATCTCTTGCCGTTACGGCTAAACGAGCGCTTGCCGTCCTCAACGCCCAGCCCCATATCGAGCACGCGGCCATCGCCCTCGAGTCTCAACTCGAGCCTGCACGAGCCCGTGCCGTCGTGCACGAGCTCGCCAGCGGTGGGATGCCTAAACGAGGCGCCGCTCGTCAAAAGCTGCAGCGCCTCTATGAGGTTGGTCTTTCCCGCCGCGTTGGGCCCCGCAAGCACCGTCACGCCCTCGTCCAGGTCAAGACGGTAGCTATCGAAACTGCGGTAGCGCGCGACGGAAAGGTTGCGGGCAAGCATGGTCATGGCGCAGCGCTAGATGCGAACCGGCATGACCAGGTACAGGTAGTTGATCTTGTCGTAGGACTTAAAGATACCCGCCTGCGAGTAGCTCTTGAGCTCCAGCGTGATCTCCTTCTCCTTGGACAGGACATTGAGGCAGCCAAAGATGTAGTGGTAGTTAAAGGCGATGGTGCCCGACTCGCCCTCGGCCTCGACATCGATCGTCTCCTGCGCCAGATCCTGGTCATTGGAGATGGAGGACAGGCCCATCTGACCGTTCTCGACATCGATCTCGAACTTGACGGCGGGGTTCGCGCTCGCGATGACCGCCACGCGCTTGAGGGCGGCATTAAAGGCCGCCACGTCGATCTTGACGCTCGTAACGCACGAATCGGGGATGAGCTGCTTGTAGTTGGGGTACACGCCCTCGATGCGGCGCGACACGTAGGTGGTGTTGCCGGCCTCAAAGACAACTTGGGTGTCGGTGGCGCCGATCATGATGGTCGCCTGGCTGGCCATGATGCTCAGGGCGTCGTTGAAGGCGTCGGCCGGAACGTTGAGCTCAAAGGATCCCTCGAGCGTCGAGGTCTCGACCTGGGTGTCGCATACGGCCAGGCGGAAGGAGTCGGTTGCCACCAGACGCACGGTGTTGTTCTCGACCTTCATGTGCACGCCTCCCAGAATGGGGCGGGCCTTATCGGTCGAAGTGACGCGCCACACGCGGCCGACCATCTCGGACAGGATATCGGTCGGGAGCTCCACCGCACTTTCGATGGCATAGGCGGGGAACTCGGGGAAATCGTTGGCGTCGAGCGTGTTGAGGCGGAAGGAGCTCTTCTCGCATCCGATCAGCACCTGACGCTCCGAGAGCTCAAAGGTGACCGGGGCGTCGGGAAGGGTCTTCGTGATGTTCGAGAGCATCTTGCAGGGAATCACCATCTCGCCCTCTTCTTCGACATGCGCGGCAATGCGATGACGAATCGAGATGGTGTAGTTAGAGGTTTGGAATTCCAAGATGCCGTCCTGCGCCTTAACGAGCACGCCCGACAGGATGGGAAGGGTAGATGCCGAAGCGACGCCTTTCATAACGACGCCGATGGCTTGCGTGAGCGAGCTTTGGCTGACGGTGAACTTCATCTTTTAATACCTTTCTATAGATATAAATATCTTAATAATAGTAATAGCACTGACGAAACTGTTGATTACTCCCAAAAGCGCTGGTCAACCCCAAAAAGAGAATCGACAGCGCCCTGTGCGCAACCGACCGTGTTTTCCACGTTCAAAACCTGCGGAAAACTTTTCATCGCCTTGGGGTGAGTTTTAGACATGTTATGCCCTGCGTTTCGACAAGTTTTCAACAGGTGTCTCTATTTCCCTACGAGCGCAGTGTAATTTTATCTCGCAGCGATTTGAGATCTTCGGTTACGGTGCGGTCTTCCTGAATCATCTTCTGAACCTTTTTATAGCTTGTGCTGACGGTTGAGTGGTTGCGGTTGCCAAACTCCGCGCCCACCGCCGTAGTCGTCATCTCGCACATCTCGATGGCCAGATATATGGCGATATGGCGGGCTTTGGCTATGTTGGCGTTGCGGCGCGGGCCGATGAGCTCCTCGTGCGTCACGCCGTACTGCTCTTCAATGACAGACTGGACCGTCTGCACGTTGATCTTTTTGGCCGACGTATCGAAGTACTGACTTGCGATGGCGTCGATGTCGTCGAAACTGAGCTCGCTGCCCTCGCGTTCGCGGTCTCCTGCCTCGCCGGCGCAGCGTTCGCAGAAGCTCTCGAGTTCGCGAATGTTGGTTCCCGACACCTCCGCCATGTGCTTAAAGTGCTCGTCGGTCAGATGCCCGCCATCGCCGCCATAGGCCGCCAGCAGCGAGTCGTCACCCGCCTCGGGTGCGGCGGCTATCGTGTTCTCGTAGTAGCGCTGCAAGATCTTGTATTTCATCTCGTAGCTGGGCTCCGCCACCAAACAGAGCATACCGGCATTAAAACGGCTGGTAAGGCGCTCGTCCATGCTCAGGTCTTTGGGCGCACGGTCGGCTGCGATGACGACTTTTTTGTTGTTGCGGATAAACTCGTCCATGAGCTGGAAGAAGTAGTCCACGCTCGCGCGCTTGCCGATGATGTTTTGAATGTCGTCGATGATGAGCACGTCCACGTCGTGGTATGCCTGCATGATGGGGGCGTTGCTCTTCTTTTGGCGGTCGAACTCCGTCATCAGGTCATCGAGGTACGCTTGCGAGTTGGCGTACTTCACCTTGATCTCGGGCGACTTTTCGGCGAGCTCGTTTTTGATGGCGAGCAGCAGATGGGTCTTGCCCAGCCCCGATTTGCCATAGATGAACAGGGATGTGCATGTGCCGCGTTCGTCCGCGAGCGCGGCAAACTTGAGGGCCGAGCGATAGGCATGGCTGTTTTCTGGGCCGTAGACAAAGTTTTCGAAGGTGAATTTCGAGTTGGCCGCGAGCGGCGCGCCATCGGTGTTCTGCTCGATCGGTGCCGCAGCTGCGGGGACGCTCGTGGGCGATGTGGAGGCTGGTTTTGCACTCTTTGCAGGCGCCCCGCCCTTCATCTGGTTCATCATGCGGCGGAAATCGTCGGCCGAAAGCGTGTTTTTGATTGCGATGCCCGAATCCTCGCCCAGTGTTGCGTCGTGCGCGATAGGCATGTGTGTGGCAGCGGGCATAGGAATTGCTGCCGTTGGTGCGGCGGGCATGGTTTCACGGGAAACATCGCCGATTTGGTGCTCGGGAGCCGATACTGTGGTGGTAGCTGGTGCCGCCGGGGGGACGACGGGTGCCGTGGGTGCGGCGTTATCTGCCGCGGAGCCCTGTGGTGCCACGATGTTGAGCGCAATCGGTGCAAAGGCGATCTCTTCCAGGTACGCCTCGATGGTCGGCTGATGCTTTTTGAGCTGAGCGATGGCAAATCGTGAGGGGGCCTCAATCGTCAAGGTGTCCTCGGTCAGGCTCACGGCGCGCGATTGCCCCAGCATGTTGATGAGGCGCGCATCTTGGCCGTCGCGCTGGCAAAAGGCGATGGCATCCCCCAGGATGATGCTTGCTTCCTCGTCCACTGTCTCTCCCGTTCCTTAAGCTTGGGCCCGCACGCGAGCGCTTCCGATTTCGGTCAGATGGTATTTCTGCCCATGTTTGACTATAAAGCCCGTCTGCGCCAAATCGTTGAGCGTGCGCGACCAGGTGGGTGCGGAGTTTCCAAACGCCCGCGCCAAGTCCGTCGCGCCGCACTCTTGATGTTGGGCCAGATACCCTAATGCAGCGTTGCCGCGTTCGCTTATAAACACGTCCGACTGCGGTTGTGCGTATTGATTCGCCGCATTAGGATACATCATTTGAGCTGCTGGTTGTTGAGAACTCTGCATGGGCGGCACCTGCTGTTGAAAACTTTGCGGCCACTGTTGGTAAGGCTGCGGCGGCATCTGCTGAGTCCAGGGGTTCAATTGCCCCTGCGGTATCTGCTGATACGGCTGCTGGTACCCCTGAGGATACTGCTGCGGATACGGCTGGGCATATCCCTGCTGCGGCATATATTGGGGAGGATACCCTTCGGGGTACGGTTGGTAGCCCATTTGCTGGACGTTTGGCATGGCCGCCGTCTGCTGCACAGTGCCTGTGTCCAGATCTGCCGAGCCCATGGTCTCCGGCATGTTTTGCGCCGTGTGGCGCAGCGGTGCCTGGGGATTTTGTGCGGGAAAAGCTCCAGGCTGCTGCATGTGCGCCACGGGTTGCTGCATCTGCTGTGCCGCCATGGGCTGCTGTGCAAACGTGCTGGGTAGGGGGTATGCCGGCTGCTCCGTCTCGGGGCGCACGGCGGCCCCTCGCCCTCCGGCGCGCTCGATTTCCTGTACGCGCTTGGGATTCAGGCTTACCGTGACCACGGTGCCGTTGCCCATGTTGTCCTCGATGGATACAGCGCCGCCGGCGTTTTCCAGGTACTCCTGCACCATGGGAAACCCGGCTCCGGTTCCGCGGATGTATCGTTTCATGTTGCTGTTTGCGCTGGTAACGCCAAAGTCGAACGCGCGCTCCTTGTCGTCGATCCCCGGTCCCTGGTCTGCGAATCGGATGGTGTCGCCGCCGTCTAGGATCGAGATGATGGGCTCTGCAAAGTGGGCGTGGATAAAGTTTTCGACAATCTCGCGGATAACCATGAGCGAGATGTGCCCGCCCTGTTCTTTCATGCACTGGTAGACGGTGTTGGTTGTCTCTTCCAGATAGGTGCGCACGTCCTTAGGTTCGATGACGATGACGCGCGGCGTCGACAGCATGTCGTCATAGACCGCGATGCGTGCGGCATACATGGCAGCCTGCGTTTTCGCAGCGGCCTGCTCTTCCTCGCCACGCTTTTCGCGCACGCCGGTGATGTGCTCGTTGTCGGGTGCCGGGTCTCCGGAATCGACCATGGTGTAAAAGTCGTCAGACATGCCGCTCGCAATCTTTCAAAAGGTTTCGAACAAATAGTAGCTCACCGTGCAATGTTTCTCATCTTTCGACAACTTTTCAAAACCTGTTGAAAACTTTGGAAAACAGGCGAAAAGTTCTCAACATTGCCAACATGACCTGTCGAAAACTCGATGAAATATCGTGAAAAGTTGTAATGCGGCGCAAATTTCGGTTGAGCTTATGGGGGAACCGTGTGAACTGCGCAACCTTTTACCTTTGATTTCTTGACATTTGAACATTGATTTCCCTACAATCTTCAAGCTCACGTGTCTATATCTGCGTCCGCGTCCCCGCGGACACTCGAAATGCAGCAGGAG
>DBFOPE010000040.1:0-3542 GCA_048429085.1 Collinsella sp. | reverse complement strand
CCCGTATGAACAGGCTTTTCGACAAATCGATCGTTCTGGCGTGCTGTATTGCGGCCGCCATGGGCCTTGCTGTGGACGCTCACCTGGTCGCGGCGTTTTGCCTTGGCGTTATTGCCACCTCACTGGCCGAGGTCGCACAGGGGGAACGCACCCGGCGCGCGAGCGAGACCGCGAGCTGCGCTTACATCATCGCGGCAGTCGTCCTGCCGCCGTTTGTGCCGTTTGCGCCTCTCGCCCTCTATGACATCGCGCGGCGCGTGCGCCGTGAACGAATCTGGCCCGCGCTGGCGATTGGCGCCGTGTGTGTCTGCGCGCTTGTCGCGGACCTTCGTGGCGGCGTGCTCACCACCCGAACGCTGCTGTTAACCGCCATCCTTTCGGTTGCCGCCACGTTGCTGTCGCTGCGCACCGCGCAGCTGGAGCGCGAACAGGAACGCATGCGTCGCATCCGCGACAAGCTGCAAGAACGCGCCCTGGCACTCGAGGCACGCAACCGTGACCTCGCCGACCGCCAGGACTACGAAGTCGAACTCGCGACGCTCGCCGAACGCGCCCGCATCGCGCGCGAGATCCACGATAACGTGGGCCACCAGCTCACGCGCGCTTCGCTTCAAACCGAAGCCCTGCGCGTGGTCCATGCCGACGAGCCCAGGGTTGCCGCCGATTTCGCCGACGTCAAACGCACGGTTGACGAGGCGCTCCAACTCGTGCGCGCCAGCGTCCACGCGCTCAACGACAATGCCGCCGACCTTTCCGTGCAGCTCGAACGCATTGTTGAAGGCGCACGCTCGGACGGCGGCCCGCAGATTGAGCTTGAAGTTTTGGCCGAGCATGCGCCCGCAAATGTCGCCAACTGCTTTGCAGCGGTCCTGCGCGAGGCACTCTCCAATACCATGCGCCACGCTTGCGCCCAGACCGTCACCATACGATGCATGGAACATCCGTCGTTTTACCAGCTTGTCGTTACCGACGATGGCGCGGGCGGGGTCCAAGCAAGCGGCCGCGGCGCTGCGGAGGGCATGGGGCTCGCCTCCATGCGCGAGCGCATCGAGGCGCTTGGCGGCACCTTCACCGCCGGCCCGCGTGCCAGCGCCGGCGGCTGGCGCGTGTTTGCCACCGTTCCCAAACAGCAAGGAGATGAGGACCGATGAGGCTCATCGTTGTCGACGACGACCGCTTAGTGGTCGATTCGCTCAAGATTATCCTGGGCGCCCAGCCGCAGATCGAAGTGGTGGGCACCGGCGCCAATGGCGACGAGACGGTCGCGCTCTACAGCGAGCACGCGCCCGACATCGCGCTGCTCGACATTCAGATGCCGGGACGCGACGGCCTTTCGGCGGCACGCGAAATCCTTGAGCGCGACCCCACGGCGCGCGTGGTGTTTCTGACGACATTCTCGGATGACGAGTACATTGTGTCGGCGCTTAAACTGGGCGCCCGCGGCTACCTGATCAAGACCGATGTCGCCGCCATTCCGCCGGCGTTGGCACAGGTCATGGATGGCAAACGCGTGCTCGAGGGCAAGGCGATCGAGGATATCGATTTTAATGGGGCGGGCACCGAAGCCGACGCGCCCCGCCGGCCCACAGCCTTTGCCGGCCTAACCGACCGCGAGTTCGAAGTCGCCGAGCTCATCGCCCGCGGCCTCGACAACAAGGAGATTGCCGCCACGGCATACATGGGCGAAGGCACCGTGCGCAACCACATCAGCTCGATCCTTGCAAAGATGGGCCTGCGCAACCGCACGCAGATCGCCATCGCCTACCTGCGAGGGTAGTTGCCCAACGACTGACCGCCCCGGCATAGCAAAATGGCTGCCACCGATTTAATACCATTTCAAAACTATGCCGGTTTACGGGGCTAAACTCAGGACCCCCATCCATACCCGCGTTTTCTGCAAAATGACGGCTCGTCTACCTGCGATTTTATTTTCACGAATATCGGCATGGTTGGGGACTCGTGACTCAGCCCCGTAAACCGGCATAGTTTTGTTCGGGCGGCCCTGCACGAGTGCCTCCGCCAGCCTCACGGGACCAAAATGATCCGTTTTCCTCCGCCCCCAAGGGATCAGCCGGAACCGCGCGCCACGAAACCGGCCCATCTACTACGTTTGACTCGACACCCCTGACCATACCTTCGTTTTGAGCATAACCGCAGGCGTTCTACCTGCGGTTATGTTTTGGCGTTTTTTGGCATGGTTGGAGGTAAGGGGCCAAACGTAGTAGATGGGCCGATTTCGTGGCGCACCCACCTCCCCCACGCACAAAAATGCCGCCACGGAGGAGGGAGATGCCTCCGTGGCGGCTGGGGGTGGGGTGGGGGCTACATTTCTGGCTCCCCGCCGGCCGCCCGGGGCCTTTTGGCCCCGGGCGCTACCAGCGTGCCTAACGCTTACGGATACCCCAGACCAGGGCACCGACACCGGCCATGGCGATGACAAATGCCATAAGCAGAGCGGCAGCCTGCTGGTCGCCTGTGGTGGGCAGGAAACCCTTGACCGTCTTGACGATGTTCGTCACGGTCTTGGGCGTGCCGGGATCGGGCGTCGGCACGGGCGTCTCGGGCTTCTTGTACGTGTTGTTGAACACGATACCCTCGACGCTCTTATCGCCCTTGGCAAAGGCGACATTCGCCTTGAGGTTACCCTCGCCGTCATCGGCCACGTTGACGGTCGCGGTAAAGACGGACTTGTCGTAGGTCATACCGGCCTCGTCGCCCTTGACCTCGCTGATGGTGTAGACGTACGTACCAGGCTCGTCGTACTCGAACTTGTCGAAGTTGATCTTGCCGTCGGCATCGTTGGTGACGGTGGACTCGATGTCCTCGCCAACGAGCTTAAAGCTAAACTCGTCCTTCTTGAGCTCGCGTCCCTCGAGCACCTTGACCGCGCCGATGGAAACCTGCGTAGGCATGGCGTGATACTTGTTGGTAAAGCCAGCCGACTCGGTGGTTCCCTCGAGCTTGTGCGTCGCGGTCAGCGTGCCGTCGCCGTTGTCGGAGACGGTGGTCACGACGGTGTAGGTCGTGCCGTCATAGGTGACGCCCTTGTACAGGCCGAGCGCGTTGGGGCAAGCCTCGCGCAGCATGTACGTGTGCGTGCCGGGTGCCTCGTAGCGGATCGGGCTCAGCGTAACGTTACCGTTGACGTCGTTGGTACCGCTAGCGACAACCACACCGTCCTCGAGCAGCTCAAACGTGAACTCGCCAGCTGCAAGATCGCGGCCGGTCAGACGCTTGATCGTCTTGACCTGATCGGTCACGGACGAATCGGTAGGTGCCACGCCGTAGGTGTTGGTAAACGTGAAGGCAGCACCGTCGTCGCCTTCGCGCTTGACGCTCAGATGCCCGGCACCGTCGTCAGACACGGTGTAGGAAACCTTGCGCGTGGCGTTGGTGTCATTGGTCACGCCAGGGGCACTACCGGACTCGGTCACCGTGTAAGTAAAGGTGTGCGAGCGCGGAGCGGTGGGGGCTGCGGGCTCGGGCTCGTCGCTGGGCTCGTCGGCGTTGGCATCGGTGTCGGCCTCTTCAGCCTCTGCCTC
>DBFOPE010000039.1:0-4528 GCA_048429085.1 Collinsella sp. | reverse complement strand
CAAGGCTGGCTTCGTTCAGTCCGATTCCACGCTGACCCCCGACATGACCATGGAGCAGGTCATCGAGCTCAAGGAGAAGACCGGTCATTCCACCATGCCGGTTACCGACGACGGCACTCCCAAGGGTAAGCTCCTGGGCATTGTCACCAGCCGTGACTATCGCCCCAGTCGTGATGACCACCAGACGAAGGTCTCCGAGTTCATGACCCCGCGTGAGCAGCTCATCGTAGGCGACAAAAACATCAGCCTCAAGGTTGCCAACGACGTCATCTGGGATAACAAGCTCAACGCTCTGCCCATCGTCGACGACAACGATCACCTGATGGGCATTGTCTTCCGCAAGGACTACGACAGCCACAAGACCAACCCCAACGAGCTGCTCGATAACGATAAGCGCTACATGGTCGGCGCCGGCATCAACACCCGCGACTATGCCGAGCGCGTGCCGCTGCTCATCGAGGCCGGCGCCGATGTCCTGTGCATCGACTCTTCTGAGGGCTTCAGCGAGTGGCAGAAGCGCACCATCGAGTGGATCCGCGCCAACTATGGCGAGGACGTCAAGGTCGGTGCCGGTAACGTCGTCGACGCCGAGGGCTTCCGCTTTTTGGCCGACTGTGGTGCCGACTTTATCAAGGTCGGTATCGGCGGTGGCTCCATCTGCATTACCCGCGAGACCAAGGGCATCGGCCGTGGCCAGGCCACTGCGCTGATCGACGTCTGCCGTGCCCGCGACGAGTACTACGAGGAGACCGGCGTCTACGTGCCTGTGTGCTCCGACGGCGGCATCGTCTACGACTACCACATGACGCTCGCCCTGGCCATGGGCGCCGACTTTATGATGCTGGGCCGCTACTTCGCCCGCTTTGACGAGAGCCCGACCGAGCGCGTCAATGTGAACGGTCAGTACATGAAGGAGTACTGGGGCGAGGGTTCTGCGCGTGCCCGCAACTGGCAGCGCTACGACCTGGGCGGCGCCGCGAAGCTCAGCTTCGTCGAGGGCGTCGACTCCTACGTTCCCTATGCCGGCTCCCTCAAGGACGGCGTGGGCGGCACGCTCTACAAGGTCAAGTCCACGATGTGCAACTGCGGTGCCCTCTCGATCCCCGAGCTCCAGGAAAAGGCACGCCTAACGCTGGTCAGCTCCACCTCCATCGTCGAAGGCGGCGCCCACGACGTTGTCGTGAAGGATTCTCAGCAGAGCGTTTCCTATCGATAAGCGGCTTTCCCAAGCACCGCACCTTGCCGTTCAAACCGTCGCTCGCGTACCAAAGTACGCGTCGCTCCTCTTTCACGGCAATCTGCGGCACTTGGAAAACCCGACCATATTTGGGCGGGTAACAATTAGCGGTTGATTCACAACCACGTTATTTAGATAAAGCGAGATGCCTGCAAGTCGCAGGCATCTCGCTTGTCGTATTTGCTATCATCAGTCAAGTTAACCTTAGGGTCGGTCGGCTTGGCTTTGTTCGCTACAAGTTCCGCACGCAAAGAAGAGCACTTAATGTGCTCTTCGTCTTGCGCAGGACTGTTCGCAGTAGCGAATAAAGCCAAGCCGCCCGACCCCAGCTAAGATTAAAGGAGCTGATATGTGCGATTGCACAGATCATAAGGATGAGATCCCTGCCTACGACGCGCAGGCCATTGAGTCCAAGTGGATGAAGGCCTGGGAGGACTCCAACCTCTTTGCCGTCGACACCGACGACAGTAAGCCCAAGAAGTACGTGCTCGAGATGTTCCCGTATCCGTCGGGCGACCTGCACATGGGCCACGCTCGCAACTATACCATTGGCGATGCCATGGCCCGTCAGGCCCGCATGCGCGGCTACGACGTGCTGCATCCCATCGGCTTTGACGCCTTTGGCCTGCCCGCCGAGAACGCCGCCATCAAGCACAATACGCAGGCTGCCGCCTGGACGTATAAGAACATGGACCAGGCGCTCGCCACGATGAAGCGCATGGGCTTCTCCTACGATCTGGATCGCATGGTCAAGACCTGCAGCCCCGACTACTACCGCTGGGGTCAGTGGATCTTTGAGAAGCTGTGGGAAAAGGGCCTGGTCTACCGCAAGAAGAACCCGGTCAACTGGTGCCCTAACTGCAAGACCGTTCTGGCCAACGAGCAGGTCACCGAGGGCAAGTGCTGGCGCTGCGGCACCGAGCCCGAGAAGCGCGACCTGGAGCAGTGGTACTTCAAGATCACCGAGTACTCCCAGGAGCTGCTCGACGACCTGGAGAAGCTCCCCGGCTGGCCCGAGCGTGTCAAGCAGATGCAGGCCAACTGGATCGGCCGCTCCGAGGGCGCCGAGGTCGACTTTACCCTGTGCGACCAGGATGGCGAGCCCATCGAGGGCGACGAGGGCAAGATTACCGTCTTCACCACGCGTGCCGACACCCTCTTTGGCGTCTCCTTCTTTGTCCTGGCTCCCGAGTACGCTCGTCTGCACGAGCTCGTCGAGGGCACGGAGTACGAGGAGGCCGTCACCAAGATCGTCGAGGACTCTAAGCATATCTCTGCCGTCGAGCGTGCCCAGGGCACCCTCGAGAAGCACGGCGCCTTTACCGGCCGCTACGTGGTGAACCCCGTCAACGGCGAGAAGGTCCCCGTGTGGGTTGCCGATTATGTCGTGGCCGACTACGGCACCGGCGCCGTCATGGCCGTTCCCTGTGGCGACCAGCGCGACTTTGAGTTTGCCCGCAAGTACGACCTGCCGATCGTGCCGATTATCCTGGACGATGACGATCGCGCTGCCGTCGAGGCCAGCGGCGAGACCATCGATACCTTCCATGCCGAGACCGTCGACTGGGATTGCGCCCACGCTGCCGAGGGTACGCTGGTCCAGTCCGGCAAGTACACCGGCATGCGCGGCGGTAAGCACTCCGAGGGCGAGGCTGCCATCGTGGCCGACCTTGAGGCCATGGGCTGCGGCCGTCGCAAGGTCGAGTTCCGCCTGCGCGACTGGCTCATTTCCCGTCAGCGCTATTGGGGTAACCCCATCCCGGCCATCCACTGCGAGCACTGCGGCATCGTGCCCGTGCCCGAGGATCAGCTGCCGGTGACGCTGCCCGAGAATCTGGACCTGGGCGCCGGCGAAACCCTCGCTGAGTGCAAGGAGTTCTACGAGACCACCTGCCCGGTCTGCGGCCGCCCGGCCAAGCGCGAGACCGATACCATGGACACCTTCACCTGCTCCAGCTGGTATTACCTGCGCTATACCGATCCGCACAACACCGAGCTGCCCTTCTCCCGTGAGGCCGCCGACCGTTGGATGCCCGTCGATAACTACATCGGCGGCATCGAGCACGCTATTTTGCACCTGCTCTACAGCCGCTTCTTTACCAAGGCACTGCGCGACCTGGGCCTGCTGAGCGTGGACGAGCCCTTCACCAACCTGCTGTGCCAGGGCATGGTCAAGGACGAGAACGGCGACACCATGTCCAAGTCCAAGGGCAATGTCGTGCCCCCGAGCTCGGTCATCGAGCCCTACGGTGCCGACACCATGCGTTTGGCGATCCTGTTTATCGCCCCGCCCGAGAAGGACTTCGACTGGGATCCCAAGGCCGTCGAGGGCGCCAACCGCTTTATCAAGCGCGCCTGGCGTATCGTTTGGCAGCTCGTCCAGTCTGGCGACGCCAACGTGGCCTTCGACAAGTCCGCACTCGACGAGGTTGCGATGAAGCTCTATCGCGAGCGTCACCGCACCATCGCCAAGTGCACCGAGGACTTCGATCGCGGCCAGTTCAACACCGCCATCTCGGCCGTCATGGAGCTCGTCAACGCGGCGAGCGCCTACCTCAATGCCACTGAGGGTACCGCCCGCGACAAGGCGCTGTGCTACGGCGTGGCTAAGGATATCGTGAGCGTCCTTGCCCCCATTTGCCCGTTCTGGGCCGATGAGCTGTGGCACGAGGCGCTCGGCTGCGAGGGCAACGCCTACACCGCCGCCTGGCCCGAGTTCGACCTGGCCGAGTCCGTTGAGGATACGGTGCAGATCGTGGTCCAGGTGCTCGGTAAGGTCCGCGGCCGCGTCGACGTTGCCCGCGATGCCTCCAACAAGGAGATGCAGGCTGCCGCCGAGGCCGCCGTCGCCAAGTGGCTCGACGGCAAGACGGTCGTCAAGGCCATCTGCGTGCCCGGCAAGCTGGTCAACCTGGTGGTCAAGTAAGCATTGCGCGCCTAGCTGACGCATAAAAGACGAGGGGCGATCCGGTTGGGTCGTCCCTCGTTTTCATGTACCTGTCCTGATGTCTGCGGTCAATTGTCCTATTCTTATGGAGAAGCTGTGCGCTCGCTGACCTGCAGGTTCGTACTGTGCTTGCACGTTTCCGCAGCTATTGGTATAGTTTGCTTGCAAATGAAGTTGTAATTGAAAGAAGTGGGGTTTCTGCTCCGCTTCTTTTTTGTATGGATGGAGGTGCCGCAATGGTCAAGACCAAGACCGAGCAGGCGATCATCGACGCGCTCGAGGCCGTCGCTCCCCAGCACGATGTCGATATTGTCGACGTTGAGCTCGTGGGCGCCACCAAGGCC
>DBFOPE010000038.1:0-4140 GCA_048429085.1 Collinsella sp. | reverse complement strand
CCGAGCGGCTTGCCGTAATCCCAATACATCCAATCGGGACTTTGATTATGCTCCTATTCGCAGCCAAAAATCGACCGTTTACCGAAATTGTTTGCAGAATTCGTAAAATAACTGCACGAAATCGGTTTCGAGCTATTGACGAGCCGAGACAACTTTCTAATACAGGCCCGCCTCGCGAATGGCCTCGACAGCCAAAGCGATCTGATCGGGCGGCAGGACCAGCGCCATGCGCACGTGTCCCTCGCCCGAAGGACCAAAGCTCGCGCCCGGCGTCACCACAACGCCGGCCTTCTCCATGAGCTCCTCGCAAAACGCCATGGAATCGGTGCGACCGCCAGGAAGCTTGGCCCACACAAACATAGAGCCATGCGCGTTGGGACGCTCCCAGCCCAGGCCCTCAAGACCGTCGCACAGAGCATCGCGGCGCTCCTGGTACTTCAGACGCTGCGCCTCGACCTCATCGCGCGGACCGTTCAGGCAAGCGATAGCAGCCTTCTGGATCGGGAAGAACATACCGAAGTCGATCTGGCCACGCAGCTTGGCAAAGGCCGAGACCACATCCTCGCGACCGACCAAAAAGCCGATGCGCGCACCGGTGACGTTAAACGACTTGGAAAGCGAGAAGAACTCAACGCCCACCTCGAGCGCGCCGGGATACTGCAAGAAGCTGCCGCCCGGCTCGCCGTCGAACACAATGTCCGAGTATGCGTTGTCGTGGACGATCAACAGGTCGTGCTCGTGGGCGAAAGCGATGATCTCCTCGTAGATCTCGGGCGTGCCCACCGAGCCCACCGGATTGGCGGGCAGTGACACGATCATGTACTTGGCACGGTCGGCCACCTCGGGATCGATGCCCGCCACATAGGGCAAGTAATTGTGCTCGGCAACCAGCGGATAGTACTCGAGCTTGGCATCGGCAATCTTAGCGCCCGCCTCAAAGACCGGATAGCACGGATCGGGCACCAGGATGGTATCACCCGGATCGAGCAGAGCCAGGCCCAAATGACCCACGCCCTCCTGTGTGCCGTTGCACGACTGCACCATGGACGGCGTAATGCCCGAAACGCCAAAGCGGCGCTCATAGTAATCGCACACGGCTTGCTTGAGTTCGGGCAGGTCGCGCAGGGCGTACTTCCACATCTCGGGATCCTGAGCGGCTTGTGTGAGCGCATCGACCACGTGGTCGTACGGCTTAAAGTCGGGCGTGCCCACGCTCATGTTGTAAATGGTCTTGCCCTGAGCCTTCAGCGCAAGCAGTTTGTTGTTGAGCGAGGCGAAGACCTCCGCGCCAAAGCGCTCGAGACGCTGCGATGCCTGCATGGTGCCACCTTTCGATATAAAAAACGCGGCGCTCCGACAAGAGCGCCGCGCGATACGGGCCATCAGATTGCAAAAGTGTAACGCTTACAAACCCCGTATTGGTTCAATTTAGCCAACCTCAGTCAATTGCATTGAGTGCGTCGATCTGCGCAAGCCACAGACGCGAGCTAGCGTCACTCGGCATACGCCAATCGCCGCGCGGGCTGAGCGTCACCGAGCCCACCTTGGGACCATCGGGCAGGCAGCTGCGCTTAAACTGCTGGGCAAAGAAGCGACGATAGAACGTGCGCAGCCACGTGTGGACGATCTTGGCGTCGTAGACACCCTCGAAACTCTTGAGCGCCATGCGGTAGATCTTGCCCGGCTCAAAGCCAAAACGCAGCAGGTAGTAGAGGAAGTAGTCGTGCAACTCGTACGGACCCACCAAATCCTCAGTCTTCTGTGCAATCTCGCCGTCGCCCGTGGGCGGCAGAAGCTCGGGGGACACCGGCGTATCGAGAATGTCGAGCAAGACCTCGGCGATACGCCCGCCAAAGACATCAGCCGCATAGCGCACCAGATGGCGCACAAGCGTCTTGGGCACGCTCGCGTTGACGGCGTACATGCTCATGTGGTCGCCGTTATAGGTAGCCCAGCCGAGCGCCAGCTCCGACAGGTCGCCGGTGCCGATGACAAACCCGCCAGCCTGGTTGGCCAGGTCCATCAGAATCTGCGTACGCTCGCGCGCCTGGCTGTTCTCGTAGGTCACATCCTGAACTGCCGGGTCGTGTTCAATATCCATAAAGTGCTGTTCCACGGCCGCGTGAATCGAAACCTCACGGAAGCCCACGCCCAGGTCGCGGGCGAGCGACTCGGCATTCGACTTGGTGCGATGCGTCGTGCCAAAACCTGGCATGGAGACCGCCGTGATACCCGTGCGCGGCAGCCCCAGCGCATCGAAGGCACGCACGGTCACAAGCAGTGCCAGCGTGGAGTCCAAGCCACCCGAAAGACCGATGACCGCAGCTTTGGTGCCCGTGTGGGCAAGGCGCGTCTTGAGGCCGGCGGTCTGCAGGTCGAGGATGGTCTCGCAACGCTCGGCCAGGTCGCCATGGTCGGCCGGCACAAAGGGCGCGCGGGGGAAGACACGGCCGATGTCGAGCGCATCGCGCAGGACAGGTTCTTCAACCAGCACGCCCTCAAACGAAAACTCGATGGTCGTGGCCTCCGGCGCATCGTCCGCGCGCGTCCACGTCGTCGAGCGGCGACGCTCGGCAACCAGGCGGTCAAGGTCAACGTCGGCGACGGCCATATCGCAGGTGAGGAGCTTCGTGGCGGCGAGCTTAGATCCGTTTTCGTAGACGAGGTTCTCGCCCGCAAAGACCATGTCGGTCGTGGACTCGCCCTCGCTCGCATCTGCATAGGCATAGGCACAGTACAGGCGCGCACTCTGATTGGAGATGAGGCTGCGGCGATAGTCTGCCTTACCGATAATCTCGTCCGAGGCCGACGGGTTGAGGATCACCGTCGCACCGGCAAGCGCCATCTCGGTCGAAGGGGGCGCCGGCACCCACAGGTCCTCGCAGACCTCAACGCCCAGCACCATGTCCTCGGCACCTTCATCACAGCAGCGGTAGACAAGCCCCGAACCCAGCGGAACCGGACCCTGACCGGCAAACTCGACCCACACAGGATCTGCGGGCGCCGGAGCAAACCAGCGGCGCTCGTAGAACTCGCCATAGTTGGGCAGATACTTCTTGGCCGTAAGACCCAAAAGCTCGCCCGCGCAGCACACGGCGGCGCAGTTGTAGATATTCTCGGCAACTGCAACGGGAAGACCGATGGTAAAGACAATCGGCAGCTCGCGGGTTTCATCGAGAATATGTGCCAGTGCGGTCTCGCAGGCATGCAGCAATGTACGGTTATGGAACAGATCAGCCGCGGTATAGCCGGTCAGGTTAAGCTCGGGCAGCACCAGCACGCGGACGCCGCGCTCGGTAGCCTCGCGAACAGCCGCCAGCGCAACCTCGGCATTGCCCTCGACATCGGCCACGCGAATCCGCGGCGACGCCGCCGCCACACGCAAAAAGCCATCAGACTGAGAAAGGTGAAGATTCATAAGAATGCTCCCGTGCGTAGACGCCATTCACAACAATTAGCAAGCCCTATTGTAGTTCAACCGCCGGGTGTAACCGCATCCCACCAACTTGGTGAGCAGTTGATGAGTTGATGGTATCTGTTAAATGTCACGTACGATTCACATCTGGTGGGTACCCTGATGGCTACACGAAACGAAGCAGATTTACACCGGGAGGACCCCGTATGACAACCAAGTACACTGACGCGCCGCGCACGCGCGTTATGACGCCGGCATCGCTCAACAACGGCGTGCACGAGAACCACTCCATCGGCCAGACCATGGCCATCGCGCCTAAAAAAGGTCTGTTCGATGATATTTCCATTCCCCAGATCATCGCCGGCGCCGCAGCTGCAGCCACAAGCGTGGCGCTTGCTTCAAAGATCGGCATTGCCGGCTCGGTGATTGGTGCCGCCGTGAGCTCGGTCATCACCGTTGTGTCCTCGCAGGTCTACCGCCACTTTATCTCTGCCAGCGCCGAAGCCCTCAAAGGTACACACACCGCCGACGACTACCCTGCCGGCGCCTATGAACCCGTTGAGCTTGATGCCGAGGAGCACCTGGGCGGCGCCGCGACTACGCAGGAGATGCGCCAGATTGCGGGGCGCGCGACCACGGCGCGCGTCGCTCCCGACAGCCTGCGCGCCAAGGCGGCGGCAGAGCGCAGCCAGACGCAAAAGAAGGTCATCGTCTTCTCGATCGCC
>DBFOPE010000037.1:0-5093 GCA_048429085.1 Collinsella sp. | reverse complement strand
CGCCCGCGGGCTTATGATGGACGATAACGAGACGGAAAGGGGTCAGGTAGCATGGCCGAGGACAATAGGAACAAACCGCTGTACATGATCAGCGTGGCGGCCGAGCTGACCGGCATGCATCCGCAGACTCTGCGCGTCTACGAGTCCAAGGGCCTGGTGAACCCCCAGCGCTCGGGCGGCAACACGCGTCTGTATTCGCGTGCCGATATCGAGCGCCTGGAGCTCATCAACCAGCTGACCGACGAGGGCATCAACCTTGCCGGCGTGGTGCGCATCCTTGATATGAAGGAGCGTGCCGAGGAGCGTGAGCGCGAAAACGAAAAGCTCCGTGCTCGCGTGCGCCAGCTCGAGGACGAGCTGCACGAGTACAAGATGCAGAAGAAGATCACCGCCCTGGCCCCGCGCGACGGCTCGGTTAACCCCGAACAGGTTATGCGCAAGCTGCTGGGCGCCGGCGGGGATCTGTAGGTTACGCCGTTCTGCCGAACGGCGGACCGGCCGACGCTGCGCGCCGCCCAGAGCGACAATTTGTCATTCAAAAGGCAAGGCATGACCAGAAGGTCTATGCCTTGCCTTTTTCATGCCAACTTGTTCGCTCTGGACGTCGCTCGCTCATATGACCCAATCCGCTGTCAAGAGCCACAATGGCCCCGCCGACCGCTTGCAATCGGTCGGCGGGGCCTGCCGTTGAACCCGTCCCGGTCCGCCCCCGGCATGTCGTCGACGCCTTCGGCTCAGTCTCATATCCGCGGATACCGCTCTGGCGGCCCGCAATCCTCTCCTTCGGCGGGGGTTCCCCAAGTCTGTCGACGCGAATGCGGCGACCGCCGCGCGCACAGCGAGCACGGGGGTATCCCCGAAGGCTGCCCGGCTCGCCGGGACGGGGGCTATGTCTATTCGCCGGCCTCCCGGCACATCATGCCGAGGGCCCACAGCCACCTCACGAGCTCGGCGGCGGTGGCGGCGTTCGCCTTCGCCTGGGGCATGCCCCTCTCGAGCATCTCCTCGCGTCGCCGGAGCAGGCGCTCGGACCCCTTCCTCCCGTGCATCCTTATCTCGAGCGGGACTCCGGAGCCCTTGGGCATCAGCTTGGGCTGGTGCCCGGCCTGGGCGTAGCGCCAGGACCCCTCGACCGCCAGCCTCCTGACGAGCGCGTTGCCGGCCCCGCTGATTCCGCCGAGTCGCACGGAGTCGGCGCTCGACCTCTGCTTCGGGGCGAGGCCGAAGTAGGCCGTCACCTGCCTGCCGGAGCGGAACCTCGAGAAGTCGCCGACCTCGGACGCGAAGGCGGCGGCGAGCGCGAACCCGCACCCCTTGATGGACTGGAGCGCCTCGACCTCGGCCGAGAGTGGGCCCGCCGCGACAGCGGCCCTGTACTCGGCGAGGAGGGCCTCCCTCGTCTCGTCGGCCGCCTCGACCTCGTTCCTCAGCGCCGCCAGCGCCCGGATGCCGCCGTCGTCGGCGGGCCGCACCTTGTCGAGCCACCTGAGGAAGCCGTACGTCCAGTACCTCCGGGGGTTTCCCGCCGGCGTCGTGCCGCCGTAGACGTAGCCCCGGCGGGCGAGGAACGCCAGGAGCCGCTGCTTCGCCGCCGCGAGCCTGGCGGTCGCCGCGTCGTGGGCGGCGGCGAGGTCCCTGAGCCCCTCGATCTCGGGGGACGGCACCCATACCGGGGTGACGTCGTGCGACAGTATCGCCTTGGCCATCCTGGCCGCGTCGTTGCGGTCGTTCTTGGACGAGAGGTCGGCCGCCGACCTCGGGACCTTGGAGACGGCCGCGACGACGCAGTCGACGCCGAGGGCCGACAGCTCCCTCTGCGGCGCGAAGCCGAGGTAGCCGCTCTCGTAGGCGGCGAGCGACGGGCCCGGGAAGCCCGACATCCACTCCGCGACCTCGCCCCACGGGTTGCCGCGGAACCTCCTCGTCACGGCCTCGCCCGTCTCCGCGTCGAGCGCGCAGACGGTGGTGGACCTGAGGTGTACGTCCATTCCGAAGGCGGTAGAATATCTAGGCACGGGAGCCTCCCAACCTCGTTGCGGCGCGGCTGCGCCTCTGGCACTTCAACAACATTGTCGCAGCCCCGACCCGCGGTCACGAGCGGGGGCTCCTGTCGTTTCCGTGCCCTCGGATTGGGTCATAGTGTCTGTCCGTCCTCTACCTGCGGCGTTGCCTTGCTCCGGATGCGGTAGTAGTCATTGGGGACGTTCTTAAATGACTAGTCGAAAGGGACACTCTTGCACTAAATCTGCCGGCCCTCGCCGGGTTCATCCTTTACTTTACCGAGATAAAGTGAACGTGTAGATTCGTAACCCACTCGCAACCGTTCTATGGCACGATATTGAACGAATGTATGCTATGCGCTCAAATTTTTGGGCAGAGTGGGAGACAGTATGGTCAAGCTGTACGAGGACGGCATCTACCTGCGCGGCGGCAGCGAGGTTGTGCCTGCAGCCGAGGCTGGCGAGCGTGGTATTACGCAGACGCCCGAGGATGCCAAGCGTGGCACCATCGCGTATTCGATCCTCCAGGCACACAATACGTCCGGAGATCCCGAGGCGCTCAAGATTCGCTTCGATGCCATGGCGAGCCACGACATCACCTTTGTCGGCATCATCCAGACGGCGCGTGCCTCGGGCATGGAGCAGTTCCCGCTGCCTTACGTGCTCACCAACTGCCATAACTCCCTGTGCGCCGTGGGCGGCACCATCAACGAGGACGACCACGTCTTTGGCCTTTCCGCGGCCAAGAAGTACGGCGGCATCTTCGTCCCGCCGCACATCGCCGTCATCCACTCCTTTATGCGTGAGAACTTCGCCGGTTGCGGCAAGATGATCTTGGGCTCCGACTCGCACACCCGCTACGGCGCCCTGGGCACCATGGCTGTGGGCGAGGGCGGCGGCGAGCTGGCAAAGCAGCTGCTGCGTGACACCTACGATGTTGCCTATCCCGGCGTTGTCGCCATCTACCTCACGGGCGCCCCGCGCCCCGGCGTCGGTCCGCACGATGTGGCGCTCGCCATCATCAAGGCGGTCTTTGCCAAGGGCTACGTCAAGAACAAGGTCATGGAGTTTGTGGGCCCCGGCATCGCGAGCATGACGACCGACTACCGCAATGGCGTCGATGTCATGACCACCGAGACCACCTGCCTGTCGAGCATCTGGGCCACCGACGAGGACACGCACGCATTCCTGACCATGCACGGCCGCGGCGACGACTACCGTGAGCTCAAGCCCGCCGATGTCGCCTACTACGACGGCTGCGTCGAGGTTGACCTGTCGAGCATCAAGCCCATGATCGCGCTGCCGTTCCATCCTTCCAACGGCTTTGAGATCGACGAGCTCAACGAGAACCTCGAGGACATCCTTCACGAGGTGGAGCTCGAGGCCGCCAAGATCGGCGAGGGCAAGACGCACTTTAGCCTGCTCGACAAGATCGTCGATGGCAAGCTGCACGTGCAGCAGGGCGTTATCGCCGGCTGCTCGGGCGGCAACTACGACTCAGTGGTCCAGGCTGCCCGCGTGCTCAAGGGCGCCAACACCGGCTGCGGCGAGTTCTCGCTGTCGGTCTATCCCACGAGCCAGCCCGTGGCACTCGAGCTTACACGCCGCGGCTATATCTACGACCTTATGGAGGCCGGCGCGATTGTGCGCACGGCATTCTGCGGCCCGTGCTTCGGCGCCGGCGACACGCCTGCCAACAACGGCCTGTCCATCCGCCACACCACGCGCAACTTCCCCAACCGCGAGGGTTCCAAGCCGGGCAATGGCCAGTTGAGCGCCGTGGCCCTGATGGACGCCCGCTCCATTGCGGCGACGGCTGCCAACGGCGGCGTCCTGACGCCGGCGACCGACCTGCCTGAGGAGACTTGGGACGAGGCCTGCGAGTACACCTTTGACGACGCGCCGTACAAAAAGCGTGTGTACTGGGGCTTTGGCAAGGCGGAGCCTGCCGACGAGCTGGTCGAGGGTCCCAATATCAAGCCGTGGCCCGCGATGGAGCCTCTCGGCGACGATATCCTGCTCAAGGTGTGCTCCAAGATCATGGACCCGGTCACCACGACCGACGAGCTCATTCCCTCGGGCGAGACGAGCTCCTTCCGCTCCAACCCGCTGGGCCTGGCCGAGTTTACTCTCAGCCGCCGCGATCCGGCCTACGTGGGTCGTTCCAAGGAGGTCGACGCGGTGGAAAAGCGCCGCGTTGCCGGCGAGGCAGCAGGCGACTTGGCGGCGCTCGATGCCGAGCTTGCGGGCGTGTTTGAGGCGCTGACCGGCGCGGGCATCGCGGCCGATGCCAAGGCGACCGAGTATGGCTCCATGCTCTATGCCAAGAAGCCCGGCGACGGTTCTGCCCGCGAGCAGGCTGCGAGCTGCCAGCGCGTGATCGGCGGCCTGGCCAACATCGTCCACGAGTACGCCACCAAGCGCTATCGCTCCAACGTGATGAACTGGGGCATGGTGTCCTTCCAGATGGAGGCCGAGCCCAACTTTGAGGTGGGCGACTACGTCTTTGTGCCGGGTATCCGTGCCGCGCTCGATGGCGACCTGAAGGACATCGCCGCCTACGTGGTGCGCGCCGACGGCACGGTCGAGCGGATTGAGCTTTACATTGCCGATATGACGGCAGAGGAGCGCGCCATCGTCAAGGCCGGCTGCCTGATCAACTACAACAAGTTCAAGGCCGCTGCCGAGTAACGCACTTAATTGTCCGCCCGGGGCTTACCCTTTCCCGCCCGCTCACGCGCTTCGCGAGGGTCGCGTTCGGGAAAGGGTAAGCCCCGGGCTACATTTCTGCGTTCTCGTTGGGTCTTGAGGGACGCTAATAAATAGACTTGCTTGATGCCGCCTCTGTTAATGGGGCGGCTTCTATTTGTCGAAAACCACCCCAAAGGTGCCTGTCCCCTTTGTGGCGGTGGGGGGCGAGCTCGATGTTGCCGTGCTCGTTGAACGACATTCTAATGAGCGTCCCTACAGGATTTCATCCGGGCTGGCGGGTTTGGTTGTTTTGGGGATGCCGAGTTTGGATGACGCGAAATCGTCAACATCGTCCTTGATTCCATCTTTGGTGTAGACGGTGACCGTATAGGTGCTGTGCCC
>DBFOPE010000036.1:0-13548 GCA_048429085.1 Collinsella sp. | reverse complement strand
CGCCGGCTTCATCGAGCGACGCGTTGACTTGGGTGATTTCGATCATCGAGGTCTCCTTAGAGGCAAGAAAGAGGCCGTCCGGTATCCCAGACGGCCCGAATGCGTTTTTGATTATAGACTGCGCGGCTACAGGCTGCTTGCAGCGCGAATACCCGAGATCCAGGCCCACGCAAGGTTAAAGCCTCCGCAATCGGCGTCGATGTCGAGCGCTTCTCCGCAGACGTAAAGCGAGGCGCCTGTGGTGCTGTTCACGTAAAGATTGGGTGTCGAGACGCACTCGATAGATATGCCGCCACGCGTGACCTGTGCTGAGCGCTCCTCTGCCGTCCCTTCGACGGACAGTTTAAAGTGTTTGAGGATTGAGACCAGGTGGATGACATCGCGCGAGCCGGGATGGCACCGCTCGAATGCCGTACAGACGACGTGTGAGAGCTGCGGGGCGAGCATGCCGTCAAGCCAGTGGGAGTTTCGGGGCGAAAAATCGCCGAGCACGTTGACACGCTGCTCGAGCGTATCGAGCAGCTCATCTTTGGAGAAATCTGGAAAGAAGTCGATCAGAACAGTGTCGCCCTGGTTGATACGGCGAGAGAGATTGAAGGCGACGACGCCTGAGATGCCGAAGGCACGGAACAGCACTTCGCCATCTTCTCGCCAGAGCTCTTCGTGGCTGCGCGAGAGCGTTAAGCGGGCTCGGACGCGCAGACCATCCAGAGTTTCGAGTGCCGTCCGGTCGCCGACGACTGATGCCGATACGGGGCACAGGACGGGGCGCAGGGGCGTCAAGGGAAGGCTAAACACCTCGGCGATGCCGGTGGGGTTGCCGCCCGTAGCGATAACCACGGCCCTTGCCTGCAGGGCATCGCTCGTGCGAGGAGTATCGGCTAACGCCTTTCGAAGCGAACGGAGCTCCGTCTTTCGGTCGCCGTGCTTTTTGGGTTTGAGTACATGAGCGGGACGGTCGATCTGAAGCGTCCAGCCTTCGGAAGCCTTATGAGCCGCAATGACGTTAGTCCCGCAGAGTAGGGTGATGCCCAAACGCTCGCATGCATTGAGGAGTGCATCGCGAACCGACTCGGCGCGAAGGGAGCGCGGGTATAGGCGGCCTTCCTCACGGATCGTCATGATGCCCAGCGAGGAGAAAAAACTCTCGAGATCTTGCTCGGGTTGGGGGCCCATGATGGATTCGACAAAGGCGGGGCGGTTATATCGCCGAATGTCGATGGATTCGTTTGAGAGGTTGCAGCGGCCGTTTCCGGTTGCGAGCAGCTTGAGACCGCAGGCGACGTCGCGCTCGACGACGCAGACGCTTTTGTCGACACGCGCCGCCGTAATGGCGGCGGCGAGGCCCGAGGCCCCGCCGCCGATCACCAAGACGTCATAGAAGGCGCTTGCGTTCACTTAGGCCTCGTCTGTCTTGTGCGGGGCGATGGCCTCAACGGCGGAGACGGCTTGGGGCAGCATGCCGGCGGGCAGCGCGGTTTCGACTTCTCCCTTGTCGCAGGCTTCGGCGAGCGCGGGATCGATGGGCAGCTGACCAAGGATGTCGAGATGATAGGTCTCGGCGACCTCGGGAAGCTTGCTCTTGCCGAAGGCCTCGATCTTCTTGCCGCAGTCGGGGCATTCGATATAGCTCATGTTCTCGACAATGCCCAGAATCGGAACGTTCATCTTCTCGGCCATGTTGACCGCCTTGGCGACAATCATCGAGACTAAGTCTTGCGGGCTCGTGACGATGACGATGCCATCGACGGGCAGTGACTGGAAGACGGTGAGTGCGACATCCCCCGTTCCCGGGGGCATATCGACCAGCAGATAGTCGATGGGGCCCCAAGAGGTTTCGCTCCAGAATTGCCTGATGGCGCCGGCGATGACCGGACCACGCCAGAGGACGGGATCGGTCTCGTTTTGAAGCAGCAGGTTGGAGCTCATGACCTTGACGCCGTGCTCGGAGATCTCGGGCAGCATGAGGTTGCCGAGGGCATGGACATGGCGTCCGCTCATGCCGAACATTTTGGGGATGGAGGGGCCGGTGATGTCGGCGTCGAGAATGCCAACCTTGTTGCCGCGGCGGGCGAGCTCGGTTGCGATGGCGCCCGTCACAAACGACTTGCCGACGCCTCCCTTGCCGGAAAGCACGGCGATAACGCGCTTGACCTCCGACAGCGTATTCTCTTCAAATTGCGACGGCGTTGATTGTCCGCCGGCTGCTTGTGCGTGCTCGCAACCCATGTATGACTCCTTTGTATATGTTGGGGCCGGGGCCCCGCGATGTGACACGAGCGTCATTGTACCCTCGTTTGCGAGCGGGAGTCATTTGCGATGCATTTGGGCCGAGCGTGCTGGCAATACGATGGGTCCAAGCGAATGGGCGGGCTTATTGAACTTTGCTGGCGAACTCGAGGTATTGCATGCGCTGCAGCTTGTCGATCGTCGAGGCGTATGGGCTGTCTTCAGATTCCAAGTCGTAGCGCAGCCCGTCGGCACCAAGATAGCCGGCGACATTGATGGTGGGCACATCTGACCTTGTTGCAAGCAGGGCCTTTTGATAGTCAGTGAGCGGGGCGCCGATCTTATTAAGGGTAATAGCTGCAATCTCGTTTGCCCCGACGGTGTCGTAGACGTTGAGCTCGGTATTGCCGGCGATTTCATAGTTAGCCCAGACGAAATAGGTCGACTGATAGATACGGAAAGCGTGGCTTGCCGTATCTTCCTGAGGGTACAGCTCGTCGTTGAGAGTCGTTGCGGCGCTCGGCTGATGGTCGCCAAAAAAGACAAGAACAACCGGTCTGCCGATATTGCGGAGCTCGTTGATAAAGTACTCGAGGTCCCGGTCGGATGCATTGATGCAGGTGAGATAGGTATTGAGCGCGCTATTGGCGCCCTCGCTGGCTCCCTCGACCCAATAGTTTGTCAGCTCTTCGGCGGGAACGGTGCCATAGTCGTAGCCGCCGTGATTTTGCATCGTGACGTCAAAGATGAACTGCGGGGCTTCGTCGGTTCTGAGCAGGTCGAGTATCTTGTCGTAGGTGGCGTAGTCGCATACGCCGGCATGGTAATAGGGCGCACCTTCGAAATCGCCGATTGAAAGAAAGTCTCCAAAACCCAGCTGCTGATAGATTTTATCTCGATGGTAGTTGACGGGGTTTTGCGGGTGCATAGCGGTAGTGGTATACCCGAGCTCTTTAAGGTCCTTTGCCAGGCTGTTGACGCCATTCATCTGATACAGCTGATAGGGGATTTTGCCTAATCCGACAAAGGCCGTTGTCGCTCCGGTCAAAAATTCGAATTCGGAGTTCGCCGTTCCGCCACCGGTGACCGAAGCGAGCATGGTGCCGCGAACAAGTGTGTCGGGAAGCGAGTTGTAGAATGCGGGACCGGTGTACCCGGCCGCCTGGAGCTGCTCAAAGCACGAAAGGTCGCTAAAACTCTCGTTCATGACGGCAACAATCGTCGGCTTGATTTCATTGAACTGGGCAACGGCCGCCGCGCGCTGCTCGCTCGAGCCATACGTGCTGTCGTAGGCGGCGGCGAGCTCCTGCTCGATGCTCTGCGCCTCATCGGGCGTATAGTCTTCGGGCTTTTCAATGGGCAACTCGTTGACCATTTCGGTGAACGAAGTGATAAAACCCTGAGACGCATACGTGGTGATGGGCTGCCAACGGTCAAATCCAAAATCCAGCGACTGCTCCAAGTCGATGTTGGAAAAGCCCAAGAGCCCCACAACGGTCACTAGCAGAAAAGCGCAGAGGTTAGCGGCGATTGCGGGGAAGACATGGGCGGGCGTACGGAGCTTTCGCGGTCGGATAAGCGAAAGAAGCCCCAGGGAAATCTCCAGCAGGGCGAGTGAGGTTACGATTCCTGCAGTGAAGGTGAACTCATATCCCTCACTTACTTCCATTGCGGTGCCCAATGCCAAAATGTCGCTCGGCAGGATGGCCTCGCCTTTAAACGTTATGACGAAGTGCTCGGCAATGCCAAGGGTACAACAGACGACGGGCACGAGGGCCATGACTCCTCCATGACGCTGTCCCAGCAAATAAAGGGAGAGCAGAACCGTCGCGAGCAGCCCAACGGAAAACCCGAATGAGTTGGCGGGAATGCGATAGAACGTTTCGTTGCAGGCAATTTCGAGTGAAACGAACGAGAGCGCTGAAACAGCGGCGACGACAAGGATGTCGCGGCAAATACAGGCAACCGTTCCCGTCGCAAGATCGGTTTGGTCGATAAGTCCCGAAACCAAGGGCTCGACAAGAAGTATGACGGCGGCAGCACCGAGCGCCGAATAAGAAAGGACCCATAGGGAACAGTCCTCATTTACGAGCAATTGATTCGTAATCCATGCAGCTACCATGCCGAGCGGGATGAGGAGCATCGCGCACCAAAAGACGCGGGCAATGGGCGGTTTTTCGTTGTGTTTGATTGAAAAATACACGCGCACGACGACGGCGGCCACGATAAGGACGGCGATGAATATGGGCAGATTGGCCATGCCACTCGAAGTGATTTCAAGGGGGATATCTTCGGTCATGGACGTTCCTCTGTTACAGCAAATTAAGTTCAGTTTTAGATTACTCTAACCTTTCCACGGCATTTCGAGAAACAAAGCACCCGATACGCAAAGCAAAAGGTCTGCGAATCTTGTATTACGAACATCTGTGCGCGTTGAGTGCGCTAAACTCATCGACAGTGTGATTTGAGGTTATAGGAGGCAAGGAGCTTCCATGTCTGATTCTTCTATCGTTATTCGCGGCGCGCGCGAGCATAACCTGCGCGATATCGACGTTTCCATTCCGCGTGACCAGCTCGTGGTCATAACTGGTCTTTCCGGATCGGGCAAGAGCTCACTGGCGTTCGATACCATCTATGCCGAGGGCCAGCGCCGTTACGTCGAGAGCCTTTCGAGCTATGCGCGTCAGTTTTTGGGCCAGATGGACAAGCCCGATCTGGACTCGATCGACGGCCTGTCGCCGGCCGTGTCGATCGATCAGAAAACGACGTCCAAAAACCCACGCTCGACGGTGGGCACCGTAACCGAGATTTACGACTATCTGCGTCTGCTGTTTGCTCGCGTGGGAACGCCACACTGTCCTGAGTGCGGTCGTGTCATTGAGCGTCAGACGACCGATCAGGTCGCCGATAAGGTGCTGGCGGCGGGGGAGGGCCGTCGCGCGTTTGTGTTGGCGCCGGTGGTTCGTGGACGCAAGGGCGAATATGCCAAGCTGTTTGAGGACCTGCGTGCGGAGGGCTTTAGCCGTGTGCGCGTCGACGGCGAGGTGCGCTCGCTTGACGACCCGATCGACCTGGACAAGAAGTTCAAACACGACATTGAGGTCGTGGTCGACCGTATCGTGATTCGAGAGAACTCCCTGGGTCGCATTGCCGAGTCCGTTGAGCAGGCGACGGCACTGGCGCACGGTAACGTGAACGTGTACATGCTGCCCGAGCGCGACGCTCCCGAGGGAACCGAGGGCGAGCTGCTGGAGTATTCGCTGGCACTGGCGTGCCCGGAGCACGGGCATTCCATCGACGACCTGCAGCCGCGCGATTTCTCGTTCAACGCGCCCTATGGTGCATGTCCCGAGTGCGATGGCCTGGGCTTTAAAAAGACAGTCGATGCCGAGGCGCTGATTGAAGACCCCTCAAAGTCGATTGCCGACGGAGTCTTTGGCAGCCTGTTCGGCAATTCCAACTATTATCCGCAGATTTTTGCTGCGGTCTGCAAACACTTTAAGGTGAGTGCCGATACGCCATGGGAGGACCTGCCCCCGCGGGTGCGTCGTGCGTTTTTGGATGGCATGGGCGACAAGAAGATTTCGGTGGACTATCAAAAGCTCGACGGTCGTCGCAGCCAGTGGGACACCAAGTTTTCGGGCGTGCGCAATATCCTGTACGAGCGCTATACCGAGACGACCAACGAGAACACTAAGGCGCGCCTGGAGAAGTACATTCGCGAGGAGCCGTGTTCGAGCTGCCATGGTGCTCGCCTGCGCCCCGAGATGCTCGCCGTCACCGTGGGCGGCAAGTCCATTTATGAGGTTTGCTGCCTGTCGTGCCGCGAGTCGCTCGAGTTTTTTGAGGACCTTGAGCTCACCGAGCGTCAACAATTCATCGGCGGTCGTATCGTCAAGGAAATCCTGGAACGCTTGCGTTTTCTGGTTGATGTCGGCCTTGATTATCTGACGCTCGATCGTGCTTCGGCGACGCTTTCCGGCGGTGAGGCGCAACGCATTCGCCTGGCTACGCAGATCGGTGCGGGCCTCATGGGCGTTCTCTATATTCTGGACGAGCCTTCGATTGGTCTTCACCAGCGCGACAACGAGCGGCTGATTAAGACACTCGAGCGCCTGCGCGATATCGGCAACACCGTTATCGTCGTTGAACACGATGAGGACACGATTCGCGCTGCCGACTATGTGATCGATATGGGGCCAGGCGCGGGCGTCAACGGCGGGCACGTGGTCGCCGCGGGAACGCCCGCTGACATCATGGCGTGCCCCGAATCAATGACGGGTGCCTATCTGACCGGCAAGCGAATGATTCGAGTTCCCAATGAACGCCGCAACCCCGGACGTGGCTGTCTTAAGATTACGGGAGCATGTGCCAACAACCTCAAAAACGTTACCGCCAAGATTGAGTTTGGCACGCTTACCGTCGTAACCGGCGTATCGGGATCGGGAAAGAGTTCCTTGGTCACCGATACGATTGCGCCTGCCCTCACCAACGCTATCCATCGCTCTACGCGTCCCGTGGGCCCGTTCAAAAAAATCGACGGTATCGAGTGCATCGATAAGGTGATCGATATTGATCAGTCGCCAATCGGCCGTACGCCGCGGTCGAATCCCGCTACCTATATTGGTTTGTGGGACGACCTGCGTGCGCTGTTTGCGAGCACGCCGGAGTCGAAGGCGCGTGGCTACTCGCCGGGACGCTTCTCCTTTAATGTGAGCGGCGGACGGTGCGAGGCGTGCAAGGGCGACGGCCAGATCAAGATTGAGATGCACTTTCTTCCCGATATTTATGTTCCCTGCGAGGCTTGTGGCGGCAAGCGCTATAACCGCGAGACGCTCGAGGTTACCTATCGTGGCAAGACTATCTCGGACGTACTTGACATGAGCGTGGCCGAGGCACTGGCTTTCTTTGGGAATATTCCGCAGATCAAGCGAAAGCTTCAAACCCTGTATGACGTCGGCCTAGGTTATGTGAGCTTGGGCCAGCCCGCCACGACGCTCTCGGGTGGTGAGGCGCAGCGCGTAAAGCTCGCCAAGGAGCTTCATCGTCGCCAGACAGGCAAGACGTTCTACATTTTGGACGAGCCCACAACCGGCCTCCATTTTGAGGATGTTCGTCAGCTGCTCGACGTGTTGCAACGCCTGGTCGATGCGGGCAACACGGTTCTGGTGATCGAGCACAACCTTGATGTCATCAAGGTTGCCGACCGCCTGATCGATATGGGCCCCGAGGGTGGCAACGGTGGCGGAACTGTCGTGGTCTCGGGTACGCCAGAGCAGGTTGCGGCATGCCCGCAGAGCTATACCGGCAAGTTCTTGGCGCCGTTGCTCAAACGCGATAAGGAGCGTCAAGCGCAACTCGATGCCTAATACATAGGTGTTTTTGAAACATGAGCGCCGCCGATTCCTTGCGATTCGGTGGCGCTCTCTTTGTCGAGATAGCGTATGCCGCGCAAATGGACATATACTTAAAAATTGCGTTCTTATATGAGGGAAAGGATATGCCATGCCGAAGGCCGTGAAGACGCCAAAGACCAACGCCATGCGTGAGCTGGAAAGCGCCGGCATCCCCTATGTTCTCCATACGTACGAAGACGATGACGACGAATCGTCGGGGCTGGGCGTCGCGATTTCCGAGCAGCTTGGCGAGGAGCCCGGTCAGGGATTTAAGACCCTGGTCTGCACGACGCCGTCCAACGACCATGTCGTGTGCTGCATTCCCGTTGCCGACGAGCTCGACCTCAAGGCCGCCGCGCGCGCCGCAGGCGAAAAGTCGCTGACCATGATGCATGTCAAAGATTTGCTTGCCGCGACGGGGTATGTCCGCGGCGGTTGCAGTCCGGTCGGTATGAAAAAACGCTTCCGGACTCTGATCGATGAGACATGCGTCCTTTGGGATACCATTTTTATCTCGGGTGGCAAGCGCGGCTATCAGCTTGAGCTTGCTCCCGATGACTTAGTTGCATTTTGCGGGGCGACGGTTGCCCCGATCACGAGAGAGGACTGAGCGATGCCGCAGGAAGAATCAAAGCGCGGAGCTCACTTTGCAAAAGGGTCGGCTCCTCAGACGCCCGCGCCCGAGGCCGCTTCGTTCGATAACGAGATTCGAAACGCCTGGTCCGCTGCCGCTGACCCGGGCGAGACGGCCGTGTACTTGCGTGCCGCCGGTGCCGGCACGGCACTTCCCCGTACGGTTCTTTCTTCGGCTCGTCCCGATGAGACGGCTGTCTTTTTGGCCGCCGCTCAATCGAGCGCCAGCGTGATGCCGATCGCCTCCGAGGCTCCTCGTGAGCCGCGTCCCGATGAGACGGCGGTGTTTTTGATGGCAGCCCAGGGAAAGAGCACACCGCAGAGCGCTCCTGCCGCTCATTCCGCCAAGCCCACGGCTCATGATGATGGCGAACCGCTTCTTTCGGATGACGAATGGTCGCCGCTTGGTTCGACCGATCCCGTCGAGGGCGTGGCCATCGACGGTGATGACGACTGGGACCCTCTGTCGTTTTCTGCCCGAACCGTCGCCGCCAATGAAGTTGACACGGTGTTTGGCGACCATGCCATATTCGATGATGATGCCGTATCCGGTAACAACATGCCGAACAGCGATGACGCCGCACCTGCTGATGACGCCGTTTTGGTTGACGATCCCTTTGCGATGACCGGCTCCTTTGCCGTCGTGGACGATTTGCCGCCACAAGATGAGGTTTATGAGGACTCTCAGGACGACGTAGACGATATGGGTTCGTCGGACTACTCCACGGTTGGTCGTTCTGCTGGCCTTATGACCGTGCTGACCATCGTGTCGCGTGTCACCGGGTTTATCCGCACGTGGGCCATGGCGGCCGCCATCGGTATGTCGCTGCTCTCGTCCTCCTATCAGGTTGCCAACAACCTGCCCAACATGCTCTACGAGCTCGTGATGGGCGGCATGCTCGTTACGGCGTTTTTGCCGGTGTATATGGGTGTGAGGCGCGAGCAGGGTCGCGAGGCATCGAACGAGTATGTCGGCAACCTGCTTGGTATTCTGCTTCTGCTGCTGGGCGGTATCTCGCTGCTGGGCACCGTGTTTGCTCCCGGCTTTATTTGGACGCAGTCGTTCCTTTCGGGCGATGGCGGCAGCATGGATACCGCTGCGTTCATGTTCCGCTTCTTTGCTATTCAAATTCTGTTTTATGGCTTGGGCTCGGTGTTCTCGGGCGTTCTCAACGCACACCGCGACTATTTCTGGTCGACGTTTGCCCCGGTTCTCAACAATGTCATCGTCATCGCCAGCTTTATGGGCTTTGCTCCCGTGTCTGCACAATTTGGCGAGCAGGCCGGTATTATCTTGATCGCAGTTGGTACGACCCTCGGCGTCTTTGTCCAGATGGCCTGCCAGATTCCCGCGCTTGGCAAGCATGGCGTGCATCCTCATATCCATATCGACTTTAAGGATCCCGCGCTGCGACAGACGATCGCGCTTGGTATCCCGACGCTGCTCGCCACGGTGTGCATGTTTGTCTCGACCTCCATTACCAATGCCGCCGCGCTGGTGGTGCAGCCCGAGACCGGCCCTTCCGTCATCGCATATGCGCGCCTGTGGTACACATTGCCCTATGCACTGATCGCCGCCTCGCTTTCGACGGCACTCTATACCGAACTCTCTCACGATGCGCAGGAGAAGGATTACGACAGCGTCCGCACGGGCATTTCGCGCGGTGTCGCCCAGATGCTCTTCTTCCTGATTCCGTTTGCGATGTATCTGATCGTCTTCGCCCGTCCGCTCAACATGATCTACTGCGCCGGCAAGTTCGATGAATCCGGTGTGGCGCTGGTGTCGGAGTTCCTTATCTATCTGGCACTTTCCCTGCCGCTCTACGGCGTGGTCGTGCTGATGCAGAAGAGCTTCTCGGCCCTGCTCGATATGAAACCTTATAGCCGCTATTGCCTGTACTCCGCTATCGGCCAGGCCGGTTCGGTGTTGCTGTTTGGCGTGGTGCTGGGCTACGGTATGCCGGCAATTGCGCTTTCGTACGTCGTTGACTACGTGGTCTTGGTCGGATGCTCACTGTGGTGGCTGCGCCGTCGTCTGCATGGCCTTCAGGTCAAGTCTATCCTGCATGGCGGTTTCTTCGGCCTACTGTTCGGTGGCTTGGGCGCTGCCGCGGGCGCCGGCGTCATGTGGGCACTTGAGCACTTTGTCGGAGCGCTTGGCAGCTCGATCCTCATTACCCTGGGCTACGTTTGTGTTGCAGGCGTCGTCTCGCTCGCTGTAACTTTTGGTCTTGCCTTCGTCTTTAAGATGCCCGAGGTCTCGGCGCTGCTTCGTCGCAAGTAGGTGCGCGTGGCAGGTCACGACAACATTCCAACACTTGCCGAGCAGGTTTCGCGCGTTCCCACGCAACCCGGCTGCTACCTTTGGAAAGATGCCAAGGGTGATGTCATCTATGTGGGCAAGGCAAAAAACCTGCGTGCCCGTATGCGTCAATACGTGACGCTGCAGGACGAGCGTCAAAAGATCCCGCTCATGATGCAGCTGGTGGCGAGCTTCGACTATATCGTGGTGGAGACCGAGCACGAGGCATTGGTGCTCGAGCGCAATCTGATTGGCCAGTACCATCCGTACTTTAACGTCGATCTCAAAGACGATAAAAGCTATCCCTTTATCGCCATTACCAAGAGCGACTTGTTTCCGGCTATTAAATACACGCGAGAGCGTCATAAACCGGGAACGCGCTATTTTGGCCCCTATACCGATAGCCGTGCGGCGCGTGAGACCATCGATACGCTACGCAAGGTTATTCCTATTTGCTCGGCATCCTGTGCGGAATGGCGCCGCTGCCGCCGCATCGTCGAATCTCATAAGGGCGAAGAAGACATCGTCAATATGATTTGCGCGCAAAACGGGCGTCCCTGCTTTGACTACCATGTCGGGCGCGGGCCGGGCGCATGCATCGGCGCGATTTCCCCTGCCGACTATGCCAAGAACGTCAAACGTGTCGAACGTTTCTTGTCGGGCCATCGCAAGGATGTCGTTGACGAGCTTACGTCCGAGATGACGGAGGCAGCCGAGACGCTCGATTTTGAGCGTGCGGCGCGCGTCAAGCGTCGCCTGGAAGTCATTAGGGGCCTGGACGATCGCCAACAGGTCGTTTTTCCATCGAGCGTCGATATCGACGTCATCGGCTTCTATCGCGAAGAGACTATCTCTGCCGCCTGTGTCTTTGTCGTTCGCGAGGGCCGAACGGTTCGAACTTGTGAGTTCATCCTCGATAAAGGCCTGGATGTCGACGAGGAAGAGCTTCAATCGGGCTTTCTTAAGCGCTATTACGACGAGACGGCTGATATTCCAGCCGAGATCAATCTCTCTGTCGAGCTTGAGGACGCCGAAGCGTTGGGGGAGTGGCTTGCGGGCAAGCGCGAACGCTCTTGCCATCTCCATAGGCCGCAGCGCGGCGAAAAGCACCGCCTGCTCGATATGGCTTCCAAAAATGCGCGCCATGCCCTCATGCGCTACATGATGCGCACGGGGTATGCTGACGATCGCACTAATCAGGCGCTCCTGGAGCTCGAAAGCGCGCTGGCGCTGCCTGCGCCGCCGTTGCGCATCGAGTGCTTCGATATCTCGACGTTGCACGGCACCTTTACCGTCGCTTCGATGGTGGTATTTACCAACGGCCGTGCCGACAAGGGCCAGTATCGTCGCTTTAAAATTCAGGCCGAATTGGACGAGGCGAACGACTTCGTATCGATGTCCGAGGTTCTGGGGCGTCGCTATGCTCCCGAGCGCATGGCGGACGAGCGCTTTGGCTCGCGCCCCGATTTGCTCGTTGTCGATGGCGGCAAACCGCAATTGACCGCTGCAATTAAGCAACTTGAGGCGCTTGGCCTCGATATACCAGTTTGTGGCTTGGCAAAGGCCGATGAGGAAGTTTTCGTGCCGTGGGACGAGACCCCCGTCGTGCTGCCGACCGGCTCCGCTTCGCTTTATCTGATCAAGCAGGTTCGCGATGAATCCCACCGATTTGCGATTACGTTCCATCGCGAGTTGCGCGATAAGGCTATGACGGTTTCGGTGCTTGACGACGTTCCGGGCGTGGGACCCACCAGAAAACGTGCCATTATGCGCCATTTTGGCTCGATGAAGCGTTTGCGCGCGGCAAGCGAGCAGGAGATTGCGGAAGTTCGAGGCGTTCCGGCCGATGTCGCCAAAGCGGTCCACGAGGCACTTGTTGCATGGAATGCCGAGCGCGCCCAAGCATCGGCCAGCCGCGCCGAAAACTAAACGCGCTTCTAAACAACTGATATACATGATTGGCTGATTTTCAATCATTTATTTCGCGGCGATTACCTGCTGATTTCGGGTTTTATTAACGCTAAAACGTTTGACTAGCCATGGTGAATAACCCTGCTATCCTGCGGGTTGACGAAGACTGATATCTCACCTCGTCGATACATACTGTCTGTCGAATCGTTTGTCAATGAATTCGGTGAACGGTAGTAAATACCGTTCAAGCGTATGTATGTATCGGTCGCCGAGCGCGGCACCCAAGTTGGGTTTGTCGGCAGGTAAGGTATATATCGTCCGCAAGTTGCGCGGGGGCAAGTCTAGGTGCTCCCGGGTAAGATTCTCTATTGATAGGAGAAGACATGGCCATCATCAACAAGGGTATGTCCAGGCGTTCGTTCCTCGGCCTCACCGGCAGCGTCGCTGCTGTCGCAGGGCTTGGTCTCGCCGGCTGCGGTGGCAGCTCTAGCGACGAGGGTTCCGCTTCCGGTTCCACCGATTCCGCCAACCGTGGCGGCGGCGTGATCACCGCTGGTTCCGCTTACGCTCCGTCCAGCTTCGACCCCGCCAGCACCGGCTCCGCTGTGGGCCTGGGTGCTAACTGGCACGTCGTCGAGGGCCTCTACGGCATCGATTACCACGACTACAGCACCTTCAACGAGCTCGCCACCGACGACCCCAAGTCTGTGGACGACACCACTTTCGAGGTTACCATCCGCAAGGGCGCCAAGTTCTCCGATGGCACCGAGGTCACCGCTGACGATGTCGTTGCCTCCTACACCGCTTGCGCCGCTTCCGCTACCTATGCTCCGTTCTTCCAGCCCTTCGAGTCCATCGAGGCTAAGGACGCCAGCACCGTGACGGTCAAGACCAAGGTCCCCAACTTCTCTCTGCTCAAGGATCGTCTTGCCATCATCCGCGTTACCCCGGCCACCCAGACCGAGGAGGATCGCGCCAAGCAGCCGATCGGCTCCGGCCCCTGGATGTACGACTCTATCTCCGATACCGAGATCACCCTGGTTCCCAACCCCGAGTACAACGGTGAGTATGCTGCCG
>DBFOPE010000035.1:0-5886 GCA_048429085.1 Collinsella sp. | reverse complement strand
GCCGCACCGGAGCCCGCCGCGCAGACACCTGCCGCCGCACCGGAGCCCAAGGGCACCGAGGTGACCGCTCCCATGGTCGGCGTTTTCTATGCTGCCCCGGCGCCGGGCGACGAGCCGTTTGTGCACGTGGGCTCTAAGGTCAAGTCCGGCGAGACCCTCTGCATCATCGAGGCCATGAAGGTTCTCAACGAGGTGACGGCCGAGGCAGACGGCGAGGTGCTCGAGATCTGCGTGGCCGACGGCGACCTCGTGGAGTTTGGCAGCTGCCTCATGAGGATCGGATAGGTGATGTCCATGAACAAAGAAGAGCTCAAGAAGCTGTTGCCGCATCGCGAGCCGATGCTTTTGCTCGACGAGGCCGAGCTGGTGGGCGACGAGGCCCACGGCAAGATCACGATCACGGGCGACGAGTACTTTTTGCAGGGGCATTTTCCGGGAAACCCGGTGGTCCCCGGCGTGATTCAGTGCGAGATGCTCGCCCAAAACTGTTGCGTGCTGCTGATGGGCGACGAGGAAGCGCGCGGCGCGACGCCGTTCTACACGAGTCTGGACAAGGTGCGCTTTAAGCGTCCGGTGCGCCCGGGCGACACGGTTGATCTGGTGTGCACCATCACGCGTGCGCGCGGGCCGTTCCGCTTTGCGACGGGTACTGCGAGCGTCAACGGTGAGGTTTGCTGCCGCGCCGATATGTCTTTTGCACTCATGCACGAAAGTTAAGGAAGGCTTCATGTTCGACAAAGTGCTCATCGCCAACCGCGGAGAAGTCGCGGTCCGTGTTATCCGCGCGTGCCGCGATATGGGCATCAAGACCGTCGCCGTTTATTCCACGGCCGATTCGGACGCGCTGCACGTGCAGCTTGCCGACGAGGCGTATTGCATCGGCGGCCCGCGTCTTGCCGAGAGCTACCTCAACGACGATGCTGTGCTCACCTGTGCCGTGAAGTCGGGAGCAAAGGCGATCCATCCCGGCTATGGCTTCTTTTCCGAGAAGGCGAGCTTCGTGCGCGACTGCGACAAGTATGGCCTGACGTTTGTCGGTCCTTCGGCCAAGGTGATCGACAGCATGGGCGACAAGGACGCCGCACGTCGAACGGCTGCCGCGGCGGGCGTGCCCATCGTACCGGGCTGCGATTTGCTCAAAAGCCCCGAGGAGGCGACGGCCGAGGCCGAGCGCATTGGCTGCCCCGTGCTTATTAAGGCGCGTGCAGGTGGCGGCGGTCGCGGCATTCGCAAGGTCGAGCGCGTGGAAGATGCGGCAAAGGCGTTCATCGAGGCGCGTGCCGAGGGCGAGGCCGTTTTTGGCGACGGCGAGTGCTACATGGAGAAGTTCGTCGCGCCGGCGCACCACGTTGAGGTGCAGATTATGGCCGATAAGCAGGGCCATGTATTTTCGCTCGGCGAGCGCGAGTGCTCGGTGCAGCGTCGCAACCAAAAGCTGATCGAAGAGAGTCCCGCGCCGTGCCTCGACGGACACAACGACATTCGTGCTCGCATGCACAAGGCAGCGCGTGACCTGGCTCGTGCCGTCGGCTACGAAGGAGCCGGTACCATCGAGTTACTGTATTCGGACGACGGCAATTTCTACTTTATGGAAATGAACACGCGCTTGCAGGTGGAGCATCCGGTTACAGAGTTTGTGACCGATACCGACTTGGTCAAGTGGCAGCTGCGCGTGGCAGCCGGCCAGCCTCTGCCCTTTGAGCAGGAGGACATGCCGGTCCGCAACCACGCCATGGAGTGCCGCATCAATGCCGAAACGCCGGACTTTCTGCCGTCATGCGGAACGGTCACCGCGTTGCGTGTGCCGGGTGGTCCGCGCGTGCGCTGGGATTCCGCCATGTTTACCGGTGCGAAAGTTCCGCCGTACTACGACTCCATGCTCGGCAAGCTCATCGTGTGTGCGCCCACGCGTGACGGCGCCATTCGCAAGATGCGCTCGGCCCTGGGCGAGCTCGTGATTGAGGGCGTGAGCGAAAACAGCGAGCTTCAGCTCGACGTGCTGGCAAACGACGAGTTCTTGTCGGGCATGTACCACACCGATCTGATGGGGCATCTCTATGCTGATGAATAGAAAAGCAAAGACGGTCAACGTCCTCGAGGGGCCGATGACCGAGTCGTGCGCCGAGTTTCCCGCGCGCCACGTGTTTATCAAGTGCCCGGAGTGTCGCCGCGTGATCGATGAAGCACGCCTGCACGACAACCTCGAGGTCTGCCCTCGTTGCGGCAAACACTTTCGCGTGAGCGGTCGCGCGCGCATGCGCATGACGGTCGACGAGGGCACGTTTGAGGAATGGGATGCCAATCTGGCGTCGGAGGACTTCCTCTCGTTTCCCGGCTATGCCGACAAGCTTAAGAGCGTGTGCGAGCGTTCGGGCGAGCGCGACGCCGTTGTGTGCGGCAGGGGCAAAATCTGCGGTTGCGATACCGCGCTCTTCTTTATGGACGCCAACTTTATGATGGGCTCGATGGGTTCCGTGGTGGGCGAGAAGATCTGTCGCACATTTGAGCGAGCGACCGAGCTTGGATTGCCAGTTGTCGGCTTTACCGTTTCGGGCGGCGCGCGCATGCAAGAGGGCGTGACGTCGCTTATGCAGATGGCCAAGATTTCTGCGGCGGTTAGGCGCCACAGCGAGGCGGGCGGTCTGTATATCACGGTGCTCACCGACCCCACGACCGGAGGCGTAACCGCGAGCTTTGCCATGGAGGGCGATATTATCCTGGCCGAGCCCGATGCCCTGACGGCATTTGCCGGCCCGCGCGTGATCGAGCAGAACATGCACAAGCGCCTGCCCAAGGGATTCCAGCGCTCCGAGTTTTTGCTGGAGCACGGCTTTTGCGATGCCGTTGTTCCGCGTGGCGAGATTGCGCTCACGGTAGGCGAGCTGCTGGCACTGCACGAAGGGCACGCGCCCGGCCTGGGGGCACCGCATGAGATCGTGCATGCGGGTCGTCGCGGCAAAAAGCTGGGACACTTGTTCAAGCGCTCGACCGCACCAAAAACCGCGCTCGAGATTGTCAAGCAGACCCGCTCGGCAGATCGCGCCACGGCGGGCGAGATGATCTCGCTGGGCCTGGATGGATTTGTGGAGCTGCATGGCGACCGTTACTTTGGCGACGACGCCGCCGTGGTGGCTGGCATTGGCTGGAAAGACGGGCGACCCGTGACGGTTATCGCCGTCGAGCGCGGTACCACGACCAAAGAGCGCATGCGTCGCAACTTTGGTATGGCACATCCCGAGGGCTACCGCAAAGCGCGTCGCCTTATACGCCAGGCCGAAAAGTTTGGTCGACCGGTTCTGTGTCTGGTCGATACTTCGGGCGCGTTTTGCGGCATCGGTGCCGAGGAGCGCGGCCAGGGCGAGGCGATTGCTCAGAATCTCATGGAGATGAGCGGCCTTAAGACACCGATTGTCTCGGTGGTGACAGGCGAGGGCGGCTCTGGTGGCGCGCTGGCGCTGTCCGTGGCCGACCGCATCCTGATGCTCTCGAGCTCGGCCTATTCAGTCGTGAGCCCCGAGGCCTGTGCGTCGATCCTGTGGAAGGATACCGAGCGTGCGGATGAGGCCGCCGAGGCGCTTAAGCTCACGGCCCCCGATCTGCTGGCGCTCGGCATCATCGACGGCATTGTTGACGATAAGGGCCTGTCGCATGAGGAGATCGCCGGTGCCGTCATGTCCTCGGCATTTGATGCCTTCGATACGCTTGGGCAGCTCGACGACGCGACCCTCACAAACCTCCGCTACGAAAAGTACCGCGCAATCGGTCAGTACCGCACGATGTGACAAAGGGACAGCCCGCATGTCATATTGGGAAAGGCGTTCCATGCTACAAGTTTCTAACACCTCGTTTACAACGTCGGTTTCATCAAACGCCATGGCCGTGGTGGACTATCTGTCCAAAAGCATGATGTCGGCGCTGCCGTTTATTGTCTGCGCGGCGTTGTTCCGCACCGTCGCTGCCATTATGGGCGAAGGCATGCTGGGCCTGTGGTCTGCCGATTCCGATATCTATCGCCTGTTCTACAGTTGGCTCTATAACGCCGGCTACTACTTTTTGCCCATTTATCTTGGTTGGGCGGCCGCCCGCCAGCTCGGTTGCTCGGAGCAGCTGGGCATGATGCTGGGCGGCGTATTGATTGCACCCGATTTACTCAAGCTTGTCGATGCCGCATCGACGACGGGGGCATCGATGACTTCCGTGTATGGTCTGCTTCCTGCGCCGGTCAACGATTACACGACGACTGTTATTCCGGTTCTCATCTCGGTGCCCGTGCTATGGCGAGTGGAGTGTTTCTTTAAGCGCGTTATCCCTAAGGCCGTGGCGTTTTCGTTCGTTCCGTTTGCGACCATGCTTGTCATGGTTCCGGTTTCGCTGTGTATTACGGCGCCGGCGGGCAGCTATCTGGGCATGCTGTTGGGCCAGCTTATGTTTATGCTTGGCAATTCCGGTGGCATCGTGTCGCTGCTCACGCTCATGGGGCTTGCTGCGGGCTGGGAGTTCCTAAAGATCGCCGGCGTCAGCAACGTTGTCCTATCGCTCGCCTATGCGCAGTTTATGAGTGTGGGAACGGATTCGTGCATCCTGATCGCCGCGACGATGGCAACGTTCGCCGTTTGGGGCATGCCCTTTGGCGCGTCGCTTCGCGTTGCGGATAAGGACGAGAAGGCGCTCATGCTGGGCTATTCAATCTCGGGTGTTCTTGGCGGCGTAAGCGAGCCGGCGCTGTACGGTTGCGGCTTTAAATATGGCAGGTGCCTGACGTGCATGGCCATTGGCGGCGCCGTCGGAGGCCTTGTTGCGGCCGTGGGCCACGTTACGGCCTATACCATCGGCATGACGAATGTCCTTATGGTCATTGGCTTTGCCACGGGCGGCATCTCGAACCTGCTGTGGTGCTGCGCTGCCGGCGGTGTGGCATTTGCGGTGTCTGCGGCGCTGAGCTACTGCTTTGGCGTGGTGCCGGCGAAGGGACAGACGACGGGGGACGGAGCCGATTCACCCGAAACCTCGAAGAGCGTGGCCGAAGTAAGCGCGTAAACCTGTGCGACACAAGGACGATTCCTTTGCCATATTCCAAGGCCGTGGCCCGTGTGGGTTGCGGCCTTTTTTGTATCTGGGGGACAAAGTGGCTACACTACAATCCGTTTGAGCAATAGATATATAGGTAGTACCGTGGGGGCGGATGTAGATGGTCGAGTGGATTGTTAAACGTGCGCAGGGCGACCGTGCGCGCGTGGGCACGTTGACGGGCGTGGTGTGTATTCTCGCCAATGTTGCGCTTTGTGCTGCGAAGGGCGCAATTGGTGTGGTTTCGGGATCGGTTTCGATTGTGGCGGATGCCATGAACAACCTGTCCGATGCCAGCTCGAATATCGTGAGCGTGCTGGGCTTTAAGCTGGCGAGCAAGCCGGCGGACCCCGAGCATCCATACGGCCATGGTCGCTACGAGTACCTCTCGGGTCTTGTCGTGGCGGCGCTCGTGCTTCTCATTGGCCTTGAACTGGTGAAGTCCTCGTTTGAGCGCATCATCCACCCCGAACCTGTCGAGTTCTCGCTTGCCCTGGTGGCAGTCCTGGCGCTTTCGATGGTTGTTAAGCTGTGGATGGCGGCGCTCAACCAAAAGCTCGGCGACCGTATCGAGTCCGAGACACTGCATGCGACTGCCCAGGATTCCAAGAACGATGTTCTTGCCACAGGCGCCGTGCTGGCATGTGCAATTGTTTCGCAGGTGACGCACATCAATCTTGACGCATGGGTCGGCCTTGCCGTTGGCGCCTATATTGGTTGGAGCGGCTTTGAACTTATTCAAGATACGGTGAGCCCGCTTTTGGGCCAGACGCCCGATCCTAAGCTGGTCAAGCACATTCGAGACAAGATCATGAGCTA
>DBFOPE010000034.1:0-9889 GCA_048429085.1 Collinsella sp. | reverse complement strand
TCCTTAGTGAGGTCGATGTACTGTTTGCCCTTGGGCGACAGCAGCGTGATGCCCAGGCGGTCGGTGTCGGCCTTCATCTCGTTGTAATAGGTGCGAACCTGCGGAGCCAGGACGATGACGTTGTACTGGTCCATGATGGCGTAGTGGCTGCCGTAGGCACCGGCGTTGGCGGTAATGTCGATGCCCAGCTCGTCGGCGCCTTCCTTAAGCGCGTTGGCGAGCAGTGCAGAGGTGCCGGCGCCAGCGCACAGAACCAGAACCCTCAGATCCTTGCCCTTAAGGGCGGACGGAGCTGCGGAGGCCTCGGTGGCAGAAGCGGTCTCGACAACAGGAGCCTCAACGGCGGGGGCGGCAGCGGTCTTGACGGCCTTGGTCTCCTCGGCCTCTTCTTCGGCCAGGGTCTCGGCCTCCTGCTTGCACAGGACGTTGTCGTAGGCCTTGCAGAACGGGTAGTAGATCAAGAAGTCAACGACCAGCAGGACGACAACCAGGACCAGAGAGATCGGCTGGAAGTTGGTGTCGATGAAGGTGCCGATCGGTCCGGGGAGTGCCCACGGCATGGCATAGATAAAGCCGTTCATGCCCAAAAAGTCGATGAAGAACTTACCAATGAGGACGTTGGCCACGGGGGCAAACAGGAACGGGATCAGGAAGTACGGGTTGAGGATGATGGGCGCGGCGAACAGCAGCGGCTCGTTGACGGCGAACATCACGGGCACGACAGAGGCTTTGCCGACGGCCTTGAGCTGCTTGGAGCGCATAAAGAGCAGGAAGATGATCGGGACAATGAACGTGGCGCCGGTGCCGCCGAGTTCGCCGATGTAGTTACCGAAGTTCTCGGTCAGGGCGAGGGCGGGGTGACCGCCGGCCTGCAGCGTGGCGAGGTTGGTGGTGATGTTGCCAAACAGCGCGGCGTTGAGGGCAGGCTTAACGACCGAGGGGCCGTGGATGCCCATGAACCAGAACAGCGGGATCATGAACCAGATGAGGGCGAGGCCGGCGTAGGAATCGGCAGCGGCGAACAGCGGGCTCACCAGCGTGGAGATGACGTTGGCAAACGGGACGGCCAAGCAGGTGCGGCAGATAACGTCGATGACGGCGACAAACAGGATGGAGAAGCTGAAGGCGAAGATGTCGCGGAAGTTCTGGGCGATGGCGCCGGGGACTTCTTTGGGCAGCTTGATGGTGATGTCTCGCTTAATGCAGAAGGCATAGATGTTGACCGTGGCAAATGCGGCGACAAAGGAGCTCAGCAGGCCCTTGGTGCCCATGTTGTCGGTAAAGAACACCGAGACATCGGCACCGTCGATCTTGGCACTCGTCTGGGTAACGGCCAAGATGAGCATAGCGCACATGGCGGCGACCATGGTGCTCGTGGCGTTGATGGCCTTGCCGGCAGGCATGCGGCGGTTCTTGGAGCCGGTCAGCGCGCTTGCGGTGGTGCCGGCGACCATGATGCCCACGACGCCCATCGTGAAGTTGTAAACCTTGTTGCAGAAGTTCACGACGTCGACGTTCCACCAGTCGGGCAGCGTAAAGCCGCCGACCGTGGCGACAACGCCCGGCAGGGTCGAAATAAGCAGGAAGACAGAAGAAGACAGGATGATGGGCATTGCTGCCAAAAAGCCGTCTTTAATGGCCTGAAGGTAGATGTTCTTAGAGACCTTGTCGAAGTACGGCTGACCTTTCTCCAAGAACTTAACGATCGATTCCATAGTTCACGCTCCTCTTTGCATGAAATCTTAATGGCATGGACGTTGAAAACCTATATGGTCTCCCGCTTGCTAAAAGCCCGGGTGCAGGCGGGGTCGGTCCCAGGGGGAGAGAGGGGAGCGGCTGGGTTTGTATCGCATAGGGCCGCTCCCTTCTCGGGGGAAAGCGAGGCGATGCGCTACTGCGCGTCCGCCATAGTGTCGGCGAGCTCCTTGTACCAGAGTGCCGACTGCTTGATGTAGCGTTTTTGCGTGTCGAAGTCGATGTAGAACAGGCCGTAGCGCTTGTTATAGCCATTGGCCCACGAGAACTGGTCCTGCAGGCTCCAGATAAAGTAGCCCTGGACGTCGACGCCCTCGGCGCGCGCCTGGAGCACCTTCTCCATGTGCTGGTCGACAAAGTCGATGCGCTCGGGATCGGCGACGATGCCGTTTGCGTCGGGCTCGGGGTCCTTGTGGCCCAGGCCGTTTTCGGTGATATAGATGACGGGGAGGTTGGGATAGGTGGCGCTGATGTGCTTGAGCGTGTCGTAGAGGCCTTGCGGGTAGATGAGCCAATCCCAGTCGGTGGTGGGGATACCCGGCATATCGACCTGCTGCCCGACGCCCTTAAACTTAAAGCACGAGGTGCCCTTGTCTCCGGTGCCGTTAAAGCTGTTGGTGGACTCGCCATCGTAGGCGGCGATAAACGCCGACTGATAGTAGTTGAGGCCGAACATATCGTTGCGGGGCGCCGCCTTGGCGAGCTCCTCCATGTCGCTGTCCTCAACCGTAAGTGTGGCGTTGTTGGCACGCAGAATCTCGTTGATGAGTGAGAGGGTGCGCGCGGAGTAGTGACCCAGGAAGGCGCCGTCCATGATGAAGTCGGTGTAGAAGGCGTTGTACAGGTCGGCGGCGTGCTGGTCGGCGGGCGAGTCGGTGGCAGGATATGCCGGCGTCAGGACGTTGACCATGCCAATGCGTCCGCCCAGGTGCTCGGTCTCGTCAAGATCCTTATACAGGTTGACGGCGCGGGCGTGGGCAACGAGCTCGTTGTGCTGGCTCTGGATGCCGCTCGTCACATCAAAGTGATGGTTGGGCGGGAAGTTGCCTTGGATGTATTGGGAGTGCGAGAGGCTGATGAGCTCGTTGATGGTGAACCAATTCTTGACCTCGCGGAACTCGCGGAAGCAGAACTCGGCATAGCGCACATAGGCGTCGACGGTCTTGCGGTTGAGCCAGTCGCCCTGGTTGAACAGGGCGGCGGGGGAGTCAAAGTGATGCAGGGACACATAGGGCTCGACGCCATACTTTTTGCAGCAGGCGAACAGCTCGTGGTAGTGCTTAACGCCCTCGGCGAGGGGTTCGGCATCGTCGCCGTTGGGGAAGATGCGGGTCCAGGCGATGGACACACGAATGGCGTTGAGTCCATGCTCGGCAGAAAGGCGGATATCCTCCTCGTAGCGGTTGTAGAAATCACTGGCCGGGTCGGGCAAAAAGCGACCCTGGGCGACAAGGTAATCGTCCCACATGGTCTTACCCTTGCCTGCCACCTTCGTGGAACCTTCCGTTTGGTACGCGGCGGTTGCGGCGCCCCAAACAAAGCCCTTCGGCAGCTGCTGTACGCGGTTTAGCAAAGACATATGCATACATCCTCTCGTCTCGCTGTTCGATATTGTGCGTTTGCGCTCAGGAGGCTCCCTGGTTAGCGTTCAGCGGTGAAAAAGCCCGATAAACACTATCTTAAAATGATTAGAACCAAAATGAGCACGTGAACATTTGACAATAAGCACGTTAACATCCGGCTGGGATGTATAGAAACAAAACAACTTCAAACAGCTGCGAACGGTTGTATTTGTTCGGTAAGCGGTTTTGATTGACAGAAGTTTTCATGTTGTGGTATATGGCTCGGGTATCATGAGCACGTTATCAATGTATGTACGATGCGCCATGGGCGCGGGGAATAGTTGGGAAGCAGGTTAGCGTGGAAGGCATGGATCAGCAGACAAGGAATGGTCGTTCGGCGAGCGCGGCAGAGGTTGCGGCGCTCGCTGGCGTGAGCCGCCAGACTGTGTCTCGCGTGGTCAACGGTATGCCCAACGTGACGGAAAAGACGCGCAAGCGTGTGCTGGCCGCCATGGAAGAGCTGGGCTTTCGTCCCAATTTTGCTGGAGCGGCGTTGCGCGGCGGGTCGTATCGTTCTATTGGCCTGTGCATGTACAACATCACACGTGTCGGTAACCTGGCGACGCTCGAGGGTATCATGCAAGCGGCGCGCGAGCATGATTTTGCCGTCACTATGATCGAGATGGGCGGCGACAAGCCCTATGCACTTGCCGATGCCTCGCGCCGCATGGTCGAGCGACCCGTCGACGGCATGATTCTCAACATGAACCGCATGGCTCCCGATTTTGAGGAGTTTGTTCCCCAGCCGGGAGTGCGAACGGTCATCCTGTCCATGTATGCGCATCCGCGCTGCACGACGATCGACTCCGACCAGTATGGTTCGTGCGAGCTGTTGACCAATTATCTGCTGGAACATGGTCACTCGAATATGCGGTTTGTGGCGGGTCCGGAAAACTCGATTTCCTCGCGTTTTCGTGAGGCCGGTTGGCGCGATACGCTGGGTCGTGCTCATGTCGACGCCGCTCCGATGCTGCGTGGCGATTGGAGTGCGGACAGTGGGTACGCCATGGGCGAGCGGATTGCGGCCGAGGTGCTTGCCGGCGGGTCGCAGACGCCGACTGCCGTGCTTGCGGCAAATGACCAGATGGCGCTGGGCGTTATCGCCGCGCTCGAGAACGCGGGCCTGTCCGTGCCCGACGACGTGAGCGTGGTTGGTATCGACGACGCACTCGAGGGACTTGTTCCTCACAATCGGCTGACGACGCTGCGATTTGATTTGCGCGGTGTCGGTAAGCTTGCGTTTGAGGCGGCGATTGGAGAGAGCTCGTCTATCGAGGCGATTCATGTGCCGAGCACGCTGGTCGAACGCTCGACTGTTAGGGACATACGGGGTTAGGTCCTACTCCGTCTGTCTCGATTTGTAACAGGTAGACGGTCAAAAGCGGGCTACGTGTTACAGATTTAGATTCTTCGGAAAGAGCAATCCTGTTCGTCTCAATCTGTAACAGCTAGGACCCAAAAACTCGGCTAGATGTTACAGATTGAGACAAACGGACCCCGAACCGCCCAAAAAGGCCGGGGGCGGCGCGCCGTGTGACGTGCCGCCCCCGGCTGAGAAATGGGGACAGGTTATGTGGGCGGTGCAATTCCGCCAACCGCTCGTCGCAAGCCGCTAGTCCAGACGACGGGTCTGCGCCACGTGCTTATACCAGTATGCGCTTGCCTTGGGCGTGCGCTTCTGGGTTTCAAAGTCAACGTAGAAGAAGCCGTAACGCTTGTTGTAGCCATTGGTCCAGGAGAACTGATCCTGCAGGCTCCACAGGAAGTAGCCGCCTACGTTGACGCCAACCTCCATGGCCTTGAGCAACCAGCGCAGGTGCTGCTCGATGTAGTCGATGCGCGGCTGGTCGTCCACAAAACCGTCCTTGTAGGGGTCCTTGTAGCCCATGCCGTTCTCGGTGATGAAGATCTGCTTGTAGTTGGGGTAGCGCTGCTTAATGTAGACGAGCAGATCGAACAGGCCCTCGGGATAGATGATCCAGTCCCAGTCGGTGGTGGGGATACCAGGCTTGTTCACATGCTCGCCAATACCCTTAACGCGCCAGCGGCCGGTGCCCTTCTCGCCCGTACCGTTGTGGTGCAGGTCGTTCTCGCCATCGTAAGCCTTCAAGAAGCGGCACTGGTAGTTGTTAACGCCCAGGTAGTCGTTGTAGAGCGCGGCCTCGCGCATAATCTCGAGGTCCTCGTCCAGGATCTCGATGGTGCCGCCTGAGACGGCAGCCAGGCGGTTGGCGCACTCGAGGGTGTCGGGGGCATAGTCGCCGCGGAAGGTGGCGTCGAGCAGAAACTGGTTCTGCAGCACGTGCTCGTTGTTGGCGGCCTTGATGTCGGCGGGGTCGTTCTCGTTGAGCGGATACTTAAACTCCAGCGACTGAATGACGCCGATCTTGCCCTTAAAGCCGCCGTTGTGGAAGGCCAGCACGGCCTTGGCGTGGGCGAGCATCATGTTGTGCTCGCACTGGAAAGCCTCGGCCAGATGCGCCTTGACGCCACCGGGGAAGGTGCCCTCAATGTAGGTGTTGGAGGCGTCGGCCCAGATCTCGTTAAAGGTGAACCAGTAGGTTACCTGGTCGGCGTACTCCTTAAAGCAGAAGGTGGCAAAGTCCACAAAGGCGTCGATGGTCTCGCGGTTGAGGAAGTCGCCCTTCTCAAAGAGGGGAAGCGGCGTATCGAAGTGATGCAGCGTGACAAACGGCTCAACGTGGTGCTTGTGGCACTCGGCGAAGAGGTCGTGGTAGAACTGGACACCCTCGGGGTTGATTTCGCCGGTACCGTTGGGGAAGATGCGGCTCCAGGCGATGGAGAGGCGGATGCCGTTGATACCGAACTCCTCGCACAGCTCCAAGTCGACGGGGTACTGGTTGTAGAAGTCCGAAGCGGGATCGGGGGAGAAGCGCCCCTGGGCCTCCAGGAAGTCGTCCCAGGCAACCTTGCCCTTACCGTGGGTGCGGGTCTCGCCCTCTACCTGGTAGGCAGCGGTGGCGCCGCCAAAGACAAAGTCCTCGGGAAACTGCGCAGGCGGGTTGGTGACGCTAGCAGGGTTAACGGACATGATGATCCAATCGTCTAAATCGAAGGGCCAGCCGGCTGTGGATGGTCGGCTGGCCCTGAGCGTTACTTACTTCGAAAGCTGCTCGGAGACGAAGGCGAGAGACTTATCGCCGTTCTGGGAGAGCTCGATGTACTGCTTGCCACGGCAGGCGACGCACTTGTTGCCCACGCGCTCGCAGTCCTTCTGCAGGTCGGCCAGGTAGCTTGCGGCCTGCGGGGCCAGGACGACCAGATCGAAGTCGGGGAGCATGTCCACGTGGTTGCCATAGGCCTCGGCAGCGGTCTCAAGATCAATGCCGCGCTCCTTGGCGGCCTTGGCCAGCGCGTTGGCGAGCAGGCCCGAGGTTCCGCCACCCTGGCAGAGCACGAGTACGCGCTTGCCGTTGAGGTCGCTGACGGCCGTTGCCTCAGTGGCGACAGCGGCGGAAGCGGCGGGGGCGTCGGACTTCACGGCCTCGGCAGCAGCGCCGGCGGCAACGCTCTTGGCGTCAGCCTTGCCCTGGAAGGCATCGTTGAGCTTGGCGGCCTTCTCGGCGTTCTTGGCGGCGAGCTCCTCCTCGGAAATCTCGGCCTCCTCGGCGCACTTCTGGGCGTCATAGGCGCGGAAGAACGGGTAGTACAGAACGAAGTCGACGACTAGGATAAGGGCGAGCATCACAAAGGCGAGCGGCTGGAAGCCCAGGCCCATGATGGTGCCGATGGGGCCGGGGACGGTCCAAGGCAGGGTGTACATAAAGCCGTTCATGCCCAAGAAGTCGATAAAGATCTTGAGAATCCAGATGTTGGCGATCGGGGCAAAGACAAACGGGACAAAGAAGACGGGGTTGAGCACGATGGGTGCGGCGAACAGCAGCGGCTCGTTGACGGCAAAGCAGACGGGGACGATGGCGGCCTTACCGACGGCGCGCATCTCCTGAGACTTGGCCAGGAAGCAGAACATAAAGACCAGGACGAGCGTGGCGCCGGTGCCGCCCATGCAGACGACGAAGTACTGGGCACCCTGGGTCAGGACAGCGGAAGCGTGCTGACCAGCCTGGAATGCGGCCAGGTTGTCGGTCATGTTGGCAACAAGGGCGGCGGCGATGGCGGGCTCGACGATCGAGGGGCCGTGGACGCCGACGAACCAGAACAGGCTCATGGCGCCGTAGATCACAGCGAGGCCGATGTAGCCATCGGCAGCGGTGAACAGGGGCTGGAACACCTGGATGACACCCTGGGCAAAGCAGAAGCCAAAAGCAGCGCGGAAGACGATGTCAAAAACCCAAAAGACGGTGATGCAGACGGAGAAGGGGATGATGTCCTTGAAGGTCTGCGAGATGTTGGGCGGAACCTGTTCGGGCATCTTGACGGTGATGTTGCGCTTAATGAAGAACTTGTAGATGATGCCAGTCACAAACGCAGCGATGAAAGCGGTCAGCAGGCCCTTGGAACCAAGGTAGGTGGTGTTGAAGCCGCTGGCGGCGTCCGTGGCGATGGTGTCGCTCGAAAGGAGCAAGAAGCCGATGATGGCCGCGCACATGCACGAGATGAAGTTGATCTGGTTGTTCTTGGGCAGATCGCGGTTCTGGGCGTCGGCGAAGTGCTTGGCCGTGGTGGCGGCGCAGGCGATGGCCAGGATGCCCATGGAGTAGTTGTAGCACTTCCACAGGGCGTTGTTGATGTCATCGGGCCAGTAGAAACCCCAGATGTTGGGGACCGAGGCTACCAGGCAGAAGATGGACGAGAAGATGATGATGGGGATGACGGAGATAAAGCCGTCGCGGATCGCCTTGAGGTACTTGTTGCGGGCGATCGCGTTGAAAAAGGGCTGGCCCTTTTCGATGATGGCGATGAGTTGCTCCATGCAATGCTCCTAAGAGTCGGTGGGTTAGCAACGATGGTAGCTTTTGGCGTTCGGTTGCCAAAATGTTGACGTTGCCATTTTGTGACACAAAAAAAAGACGCGAACCGGTGGTTCCTGTGCCTGCGAACCGTCGATTCCTTACGCGTAAACGTTTGAGCCGCCCGGTGGCTCTGTGTTTGCACAATGGCAACGTTAACATTTGGTCGACAAAAGCCGTTCGTGGAAGCAAAAATGTCGGTGAACGGTAGGTTTTGGGTGGTGAGCGTATGGTGGGGGAGGCGTTGGATATACTTGAAGGCGTTAAAAATGACTGCGCAGGGTGCCACCAATGGCATCGTTGACATAGAAAGATCGACCTATGGCCGCTGTTAAAAAATCGGTTTCCGTTAAGGATGTGGCGCGTCTCGCGGGCGTCTCGGAGCAGACAGTCTCGCGTACGGTGCACGATTCGCCCAGCGTGCGCCCCGAGACCAAGGAACGCGTGCGTGCCGCCATGCGCGAGCTGGGGTATCGCCCCAATTTTGCCGGTCGATCGCTGCGCCGCGGTAAGTTTAAGACCGTCGGCGTCGCCATGTTCAGCATTACCGGCACCGGTAACCTTGACCGTATGGAGGGCTTTGCCGCCGCGGCCGACAAACATGGCTATGCCATCACCCTCACTAAAGTAGACGGGCATCCGTATACCCTCGAGAGCGCATCGTCGCGCATGAGCGCGCTGCCGGTAGACGGTATGGTCGTGATCATGAACCGCATGCCGGCAGACTTTGGCACTTTTGAGCCGCTGCCCGGTATGCAGACGGTGCTCGTTACCATGCTGGAGCACCCGCTCTGTTCAACGGTCGATAACGACCAGTTCGATTGCTCGCGCCAGGTGGTCGAGTACTTGCTGGGGCAGGGGCACAAAACCGTGCACTTTATCTCATGCCCCGAGCGCTCGCTTTCGGGCATGCGGCGCGAGGAAGGCTGGCGCGAGACATTGCGCGCGCATGGCATTGAGCCCCCGCAGCTCGTGCGCGGCGACTGGACGGCACAGAGCGGATATGCCGCAGGCCAGGCTCTGGCGGATGATCCGACCTGTACTGCTATCTATGCCTCCAACGATGCCATGGCATATGGCTGCATTCGCGGGCTCGAGTCGCGCGGAAAGCACGTGCCCGAGGATGTGAGCGTGGTGGGTGTTGATGACAGTCTGGGCGACATCGTGCCCGATTGTCGCCTGACTACGGTGCGCTTTGACAACAAGCGCGTCGGCATGTGGGCGGTTGACAAGATTGCCGGCGCCGAGGGCGTTGGACCCGGTGTGGAGCACATGCTGTTTCCGGGCGTGCTCGTCGAGGGCGATACGGTGCGCGATGTACGCTAGGGCGCGGATCTGTTTGGGTTGCCGCTAATTGTGTTCGATATTGTTCAAATTGGTTTAAAAACCGTTCACGGGAGAAAAGTGACCGTTCATAGCTCGAAATCACGTTTTGCGCTGTTCTTTTTTGTTTGAATGTTATTGTTTCTGTCATACACAACGCAGCGCGTATGCCCGGACGCGATGCTCTCCATTGGTTCATATGTGAAAGGAACGCAATATGGCAACCAAAGAAGAAATCTCGATGGTTGGATTCGAGAT
>DBFOPE010000033.1:0-16233 GCA_048429085.1 Collinsella sp. | reverse complement strand
CCATGTCAAAGAAACGGTCGACGAAGGCGCGCAGGAAATTGCCCTCGCCAAACTGCAGAACCTTCTCGGGAGCATCCTTGGGCAGCAAATAGCCCTTGTAGCCGATCTTCTCGAGCGCATCGTAGCTGATGTTCTCCATCTATGTGTCTCCTTAGATGTTTGTTAGCGTGCAAGCAAAACGGGGCTCCGCGTTTGGCAACGGCGCCCAGGGTTCGATGTGATTCGATGCGGGCTTAGGCCTCGTCGGTGTCCAGGTCAAAGCCAAAGTAGCGGACCGCATTGTTGTAGCTGATGTCGCGCACGATACTGCCCAGCAGCTCCATGTCGGCCGGGTACTTGCCCTGCTCGACCCACTCGCCGATCACGCTGCACAGCACGCGACGGAAGTACTCGTGGCGCGGATAGGACAGGAAAGAGCGGGAGTCGGTAAGCATGCCCACAAAGTTGCCCAGGACGCCCTCGTTAGCCAGAGCCGTGAGTTGCTCGCGCATGCCGACCTCGTTGTCGTTGAACCACCAGGCGGAGCCGTTCTGGATCTTACCGGCGGTCGGAGCCTCCTGGAAGCAGCCCATGACGGTATCGATCATGGTGTTATCGATGGGGTTCAGGCTGTACAGAATGGTCTTGGGCAGGCCGCAGGTCTCCTGAATGGAGTTGAGGAAATCGGCAAGCTGGTCGGACGGCGTGTAGTTGGAGATGCAATCGTAGCCGGTATCGGGACCGAGCTTGGCAAACATGGCGCGGTTGTTGTCGCGCTTGCAGCCAAAGTGCAGCTGCATGGCCCAGCCCAGACGGACATACTCGCCGGCAACGAACTGCATAAAGGCAGTCTTGTACTTGAGGACCTCTTCCTCGGTAAGCGGCTCAGCAGCCAGACCCTTGGCAAAGATAGCCTCGATCTCGTCGGCGGTAGCCGGGACGTACATAACGTAGTCGAGTGCGTGGTCGGAGGCGCGGCAGCCCAGCTCGTGGGCGACGTCGTAGCGCTTGGAAATGGCAGCCTTCATGCCCTCAAAGTCGCTGACCTCAACGCCGGCAACCTCGGAAAGGTGCTTGCAGTAGTCGGCAAACTCCTGGCCGCGCTCGATGCGCAGGGCGGCATCGGGGCGCATGGCGGGAACGACCTGAACGTCAAAGCTGTCGTCGGCGGCAATCTTCTTGTGCCACTCAAAGCTGTCGGCGGGGTCGTCGGTAGTGCAGATCATGCGGACGTTGGACTGCTTGATCAGGTTGCGGCAGGTGAAACTGGCCTCGGCGAGCTTGGCGTTGGCAAGGTCCCAGACCTCCTGGGCAGTCTTGCCGTTGAGGACGCCCTCGTAGCCAAAGTAGCGCTTAAGCTCCAGGTGGCTCCACTCAAAGACGGGGTTGCCAACGCAGCGACCCAGGGTCTCGGCCCACTTTTGGAACTTCTCGCGAGCAGGGGCGTCGCCAGTGATAAAACGCTCGTCGACGCCGTTGGCACGCATCAGGCGCCACTTGTAGTGGTCGCCGCCCAGCCAAACCTCGGTGATGTTCTCGAAACGCTTGTCCTCCCAAATCTCCTTAGGAGAAATGTGGCAGTGATAGTCGACGATGGGCATGCCCTCGGCAAAGTTGTGGAACAGCTCCTCGCCGGTCTTAGTGCTCAGCAGGAAATCCTGATCGTCCATAAAGTTTTTCATCAAACAGCCCCTTTGCTGGCAACGCGGGCGCACGGCGCGCTCGTTATCCTTTAGGTGAACGTTCACTATACTAATCCATTGCACCTCAAAAGGTGAACGTTCACCTAATCACCACGGGGTGAACGGTAGATTTTGCCCGTTCAACGGTTGCTGGAGATGTGACTTGCATGTATTGCGGACTGTTTGGCGTCCCCGAACACCGAACTTGAGCGCTTTTGCTCAGGTGGGTCATGCCCCGACGTACATTTTTGGGAGTATTCAGCATTGGAGCGCGCCGTGCGCCATCCTCAGCGTCCTATTTGGAACGCAGATAGCGCCCGATCGGCATAAAAAGTGCCCCCGATGGCAAATTACGCCATCGGGGGCACTTAAAACAGTCGTTCTGCACCTCATTCAGGGCATGCCAATGCTGAATACTCCCAAAAATGCACGTCGCAAGAGGGGGTACCTGCTCAATCGGCTAAATACCCGCAAGTTCGCAGTAGCGATCGACATTGCTGGCAAATACCATCTCGACGGCGCCCTTCTGGACGGGCACCGTCGGGGTCCTTCCCCACAGCAGATAATCGCCCAGCGTCTTAGCGCCGCGATACGCCAGGCTCGTCGGGTCCTTATAGACAATATTGGTAAAGATACCGCGGCGCAAGGCCAGAGCACTTTCGGGAAACAGGTCGTTGCCGATCACCATGACCTGACCGGCCTTGCCGGTCGAGACGAGCGCGTCGGCAACCACTTCGGAACCAACGGCAAAAACGCTACAGATAAGTTCGGGGGCGTCCGGCGCACTCAAGCGCTTTTCGAGCTCATGCTCGAGTTGTTTGACTTGCGCATGGGCACCTGCAAGATCCTCAACCTGCCATGGAATATCACGTTCGCGCAGGTAATTGTGGAAGGCGCGGGCGGTTAGATAGTGCGAATCGGTATATGGGTCGCCTGTCAAAAGGAGCACGCGGGCGTCGGCCCCAGAAGCATGGACCAGGTTTGCCGCCTGCTCGGCCATAAGGCTGCCTGCCGTCGAATAATCGGCCAAGCTCGCACCCAAACGATTCAAATGCGGACGGTCGCCGTCGACAAGCTCAATCGTCACGCCCGCCTCGGCGATCTGCCCCAAAAGCTCAGTCGCACGATCGTCGCCCGGCGCATAGGCGAGCAAGCCATCAATCTTCTCGCCCACCTGCAGGCGCTCGTCGATTTGCTCGAGCGCATCGGCGTAGCCGCCCACGCCAAATTCAACACGCTCAACCGTAATGCCCTGGTCGATGACCTCCTGCTCAAAGCGATTGCAGCCTTCCCACAGGTAACGGAAAAAGTACGCTCCCTCGCGCGATGCGCGGGGCAGGCAAAACACCAGATTGATATCCTTGCGGCGCAGGCTTGAGGCACTTGTGTTGCGGTGATAGCCCATGGCCTCGGCCTTAGCGTTCACCTTGGCGCGCACGGATTCGCTCACGCCGGCCTTTCCCGTCAGGGCCTTGTGCACGGTATTGATGGAAACGCCAAGCTCGGCGGCTATGTCCTTCATGGTTACACGAGCGCTCATGGGATTACTCCGTTATAGATAAGTTGCCAATTTACAGTTCAGTTAACGATACCCCAAAAATACTCTTCGACTCGCCGTGCTCTCCCTCAAATGCACAAAGCGCCCCGCGAACGGATGCCCGCGGAGCGCTTGGATGTCCGGACCTTATTTGATACCGCGACCCAAGTCTTCGGCGATTTTGTCTACGCCCTTAAGTGCAGCGCACGTCTTTTTGTTGGAGCAATGCCCCGTGCAAACGCCACCCTGAGCGCAGTCGGCGCAGGTGCCCTTGCGGTAGATGCGCACGCACACGGCGGCAAACGCAATGCCGATAACAGCCAGTACAACAATATCGATAGGTGCCATAGCAAGCCTCCTCTAGTTAACCACCACTTACTTTACCCCATTCTCCACCTACAAAAAGGGACAGGTTTATTTTGTTCGGTTTTATCTGGGGAAACGCCACATCTCTCCCACCAAAAAGCCCGAGTGTCGCTGGGACACCCGGGCTCGTGAAAAGGGGCTAATCCTTATTCGGAATTAAGCGGAAACTGCGGCGGAATCAGTGTTGGTCTCGTCCTCGTCGGTCCATGCATGCTTGGGCATGGGACGGAAGATCTGGAAGAGCATCGCAACCAGCAGCACGATAGCCACAACCGTCCAGAAGCCAAACTGACCCAGAACAAGCAGGTTGTAGAACTGGTTGATGAACAGGCCGATCACCCAAGCAAAGGCGCACTCGTAACCGATGGCAATCGCGAACCACTTGCCGGAATCCATCTGGTTGCGGATGGCACCCATGGCAGCAAAGCACGGAGCGCACAGCAGGTTGAACGCGCCAAAGGCGACGCAAGCGCCCATGGTGGGGAACATGCCGGCAAACGCGGTCCACAGGCTCGGGTCGGTCTCGCCCGCGTCGGCAACGGACAGCAGCGAGCCGGCGGTGGCGACGACGTTCTCCTTGGCGACAAGGCCCGAGACGGACAGCGCTGTTGCCTGCCAGGTGCTAAAGCCAAGCGGGGCGAAGATCCAGGAGACCAGGTTGCCGAGCATGGCAAGCACGGAGTAGTCCATGAATTCCTCGGAGATGCCGTCCATCGCGGGCAGGTAGCCAAAGGAACCATTGTAGCTACCAAAGTTGGACAGGAACCAAACCACGACAGTGGACGCGAAGATGACCGTGCCGGCCTTCTTGATAAAGGCCCAGCAGCGCTCCCACACGTGCAGCGCCCAAGAGCGGATCGCCGGGAAGTGGTAGGCAGGAAGCTCCATAACGAACGGCGTCGGGCGACCGGCGAAGAGCTTGGTCTTCTTGAGCATGAGGCCCGAGGCGATGACGGCAAAGACGCCCAGGAAGTAGAAGAGCGGACTGATCCACGCGGCGGTGGTGGAAGAATCGCCGATGATGGAACCCATGAGCAGGGCGATGATCGGCAGCTTGGCGCCACAGGGGATGAACGTGGTGGTCATGACCGTCATGCGGCGGTCCTTCTCATTCTCGATGGTCTTGGTGGCCATGACGCCGGGAACGCCGCAGCCCGAGGTCACGAGCATGGGGATAAAGGACTTACCGGACAGGCCAAAGCGGCGGAACACGCGGTCCATGATGAAGGCGACGCGGGCCATGTAGCCGCAGTCCTCCAGGAAAGAGAGCATCACGAACAACAGGAACATCTGCGGGACAAAGCCCATGATGGCGCCGATGCCGGCCACGATACCGTCGCAGACGAGGGAGTCAACAAGACCGCCGTCCTCGGTGCCGCCCGCCACAAGGGCGTCATGCACCGCGGTGGTGATACCCGGGACATAGGGGCCGTACTGTGCCGGGTCGACCGAGTCGGCGTCGTCACCCGCGGCCTCGACAGCCTCATCGTAAGCATCGCGGCCCTGACCGAGCACATACCAACCGTCGGTGCCAAAGAGCTGATCGTTGGTGAAGTCGGTCACCGTTCCGCCCAGGGTGGAAACGGCGATGTAGTACACGCAGAACATGATGACCACAAAGATCGGCAGGCCCAGGATACGGTTGGTAACCACACGGTCGATCTTCTCGGAGGTGCTCATCTTGGCCGGGGCCTTGGTGAGGCACTCGTCGATGATGTGTGCGATCACGCCGTAGCGCTCACCGGTGATGATGGACTCGGCGTCATCGTCGCAGTCCTGCTCGCACTGAGCGACCAGCTCCTCCACGCGAGCGGCCTTCTCCTTGGTGAGGTTGATGAGCTTGCAGGCGTCCGCATCACGCTCGAACAGCTTGACGGCGTAATAGCGGCGCTTGTTAGCGGGAACGCTCGCAGGCAGATTGTTTTCGATGTGGTCAAGAACGTCCTCGATGGAGGAATCGAACTTGTGCTCCGGCACCTGGCCCTTGGAAGCAGCGGACTTCTTGACCTGCTCGAACAGCTCCTTGATGCCCTTGTTCTTAAGAGCCGAAATCATCATAACCGGGCAGCCGAGCTTCTTGGAAAGCTTGTCCGTGTCGATCTTGTCGCCGTTCTTCTCGACCAAGTCGGCCATGTTGAGGGCGACGACCACGGGCAGGCCGGTCTCGATGACCTGAAGCGCCAGGTACAGATTGCGCTCGAGGTTGGTGGCGTCGACAACCTGGACGACGACATCGGGCTCGCCGCTCATGAGGTAATCGCGCGAGCACTGCTCCTCGGGGCTGTAGGGGGAAAGCGAGTAGATGCCGGGGAGGTCCGTAATGGTAACGTTCTTGTCGCTTAGGAGCTTGGCTTCCTTTTTCTCAACCGTGACGCCGGGCCAGTTGCCAACGTAGCCGTTGGCGCCGGTGATCAGGTTGAAAAGCGTGGTCTTGCCGCAGTTGGGGTTACCCGCCAGCGCGACATGGATCTGAGAATCCGCCATTCAATCCTTCTTCCTTGTGTGCCTGCGCTGCTTTCTCCGCGCAGGCTGGATAATGTGCTTTCAAGTTGCTGTATTAAGTTAGAAAATCCTAACTTTATCTGCAGAAATATGCGCCGCAATTCCTTACTGAACCTCGACGACGGCGGCCTCCTCCTTGCGGATGGAAAGCTCGTAGCCGCGCACGTTGATCTCAACCGGATCACCGAGCGGTGCAACCTTCACGACCTTGAACGAAGTGCCCTTGATGAGCCCCAGGTCCATAAGGTGGCGGCGAAGCGCACCCTCGCCGTGAAGCTTGACGATGGTAGAACTCTCGCCCACCTTAACGTCACCCAACGTCTTCATCCTCTTGTCCCCCTTTCGGTTTTTGTGAAATGCTGTGGACTAACCGACGGTCATGATGTGCATGGCAACCTTGGAATCGATGCCAAAGCGTGCGCCCAGCACCGTGACGATGATATTGGCGCCGCTCGAGCTCACCACGTGGATTTCGCTTCCCTCGACAAAGCCGAGGTCCTTGAGGTGGTGCTTCATATCCTCATTGCCCTTTACCCGAGACACGCGCACGGTTTCGCCCGCTTTTACCATCGAAAGCGGCATGGCCGGCATCTGCGGTCCGCAAGACATGAGTGAGCTCCTAACGTCGGTTCGTCCTCAACATCGACGCGGTAAAAGTTAACCACGTCTATGTTCGCTTTAGTAAACTAACACGTGGTTAACTTTTTGGAAAGGGTCTCTATTCAGTTTTCGAAAAAGTTTCCTATATGAAACAAAAGGGCGCAGCAAAGGACCATCCTTTACCACGCCTTATCATGCTTAGAGCGAGAGGTTTCTGATCGACGTGACGCAGGAGGCCTCATCCACGCCCGAAACACGAAAGACGACGCTCTCGCCGCACTCACCATAGAGGGCCATGAGCCCCATGACATCGCGGCCATCCGTGTGGCGATCGCCGATGCTGACTGACACGTCGCTACGATGCTTGGCAATGATGTCATAGAGCAGCGCAACCGGGCGGGCATGCAATCCCAACGGATCTTTAATCGTCTTTGTAAACTCGACCATGTCCCCTCCCACGACATCGCACATTCGGCCGGCAAACCCAGCCACGTGGTAGTTATTGTAGCGTTAGATGCTTGTCGAGAGCCCCTCCGGATACCCCGTGGTCAAAAAGTGGCAAATATGAGTACTGTCACCAATTTAGTAGCAGCAAAATCGAGAGCAAATTGCCTACTTTGAGCGATTCGAAGAGGTTGAAAGCCGTCAAACGCCCTTTATAGGGGGTTAGATAGATTGATTTTGAGTCCATTTTCGCTCAGAACAGGCCGAAAAATATGACACCTATTTTGCAACAGTACTCATATTTGGCGTTTTTTGACCACGGGGTCCAAAACCATGCCCCAAAACACAAAAGGAGAGGCCTCGTAAGGCCCCTCCTTAGGAAAGGGAATCGATTTATTCCACAGCCGTAGATTAATCCTAGCCGCTACTCCATCATGTCGAGGACGGAGGGGCGCAGCTCGCTCTCGGCGGCCTCGGGATCGGTCTCGCGCAGACGGTTGATGTAGCGGTTGTACCACATCACGGCAAGGCCCAGGAAGACAACCACACCGCCAACGTTGTAGACCAGCGTCAGCCACAGCGGCTGATCGAGCGGAATGGTGCCGCAGATAAGCACGAAGCAGAAGACCACAAGCAGGAATGCGGCAACGACCAGGCCAAAGCTGCGCGAGCCCATGCGGAAGTCACGGGGAGCGGCGTCGAAGTTCTTGCGCAACATAAAGTAGGCAAGCAGGATCAGCAGCGGCGGGAGCAGAGCAGTGGCAGCCGTCATGTTAGTGACGATCATGAGCAGGTCGTCGAGGTTGCCGGAGCCCAGGGCCGGGATGATCAGAATGGGGACGACGATAGCGAACTGCAGCCAGGCAGCGCGGGCGGGAATGCCATGCTCGTTAAGCTCGACGATCTTGCTACCAAAAACGCCCTTGGGGATCTCGGTGAAGAAGACCTTGATGGGAGCCGAGGTCCACATCATGAGGGAGCCCAGCGTGGCAGCGAGAAGGATCAGGCCAATGACGCGCGTGGACACTTCCATGGGAATGCCAAAGTGGGCAAAGACAGCGCCGAATACGTCGAAGATGCCGGTGGAGATGGCAACGCTGCCCTCGGGAATGAACAGGTTAACCAGCAGCGAAGCGCCTGCATACAGAAGGCCGATGGTCAGGCCGGCGATAACGACAGTGCGCACGAAGGCCTTGACGCCGCCCTTGAGGTCGTTGAGGAACACGCCGACGGACTCAGCGCCGCCAACGCCCTGGATGATCCAGGCAAGCGTACCGAAGAAGCCCCACATAGTGGCGAAGTTGCTCATGTCGGGAGCCATGTTAGCGGGCGTGGGAGCCGTAGCGAACTCGACGCCGCCAAAAGCAGCAGCCAGAGACAGCAGGATGAACACGGCGGTCAGGCCGAGAGCCGCGGTCGAGCCGAAGGAGGAAATGGAGCCGATCCACTTAGCGCCCTTGGTCGAAACCCATGTGGCGATAGCAAAGACGACGATCTCGATAATGGTGATCCACAGCTGCGAAAGCTCGGCATTGGCACCAAAGAACACGTAGCTCGCGTAGATGATGACATTGGGCAGGACGGATGCAAAGTAGAACAGGTTAACGAACCAGTAGCTAAATGCCGTCAGGAACGCCCAGCGGCCGCCCATCGAGGTCTTGACCCAGGCGTACACGCCCGACTCGGAGTCCTTGTTAAGGCCGACGAACTCGGCGGTAACCAGGGTATAGGGGACAAAGTACAAAAGCGTGGCAAAGAAGAACGACGGCGCGGCTGCCAAGCCAATGGCCGCGTTGTTGTTGATGATGTTCTTGATACCGAACACGGCGGCGACCGTCATGCCCAGCAGAGCGAACGAACCAATCGTTCCTCGTTTTTCAGAGCTCATAAGCCCTCCCAATCATCCGTTATATCTCATCTAAAACCGTCCGGGCTGCAAGCGCAATCGTGGACGGCGCACCTGCTAAGGGGAATGGGGAAAAGGGAGTCAACAAAGCCATCCCCCTTAACGGCGCGAAGCAAACGTCCAGGTGGACGAATACTACTTGTTGGGGAAGGAATAACCTTCGACCGTCACGTGCAGCACCACGACGCGGGGATCCGCAGTGTCGGCGAGGACGCGATACGCCTCGTCGATCTCAATGACGGCAACGCCGCCGGCAGGGATCACCACCTTCTCCCCCGCACCCTCAAAGCGCTCGCGATCATCGATATCGCTGTAGGCGCGGGTGCAGGTGAGGCCTGCCTTGGGGGCAACCTCGACAGTCAGGTCGCCGTCGAGCGGAGCGAGCACGGCATGATAGCGACGGTGACCGACCAGATCGGCGGTAGCCGCCTCGTGGGCGTTCACCCACCAATACACCAGCGAGTCGCCGATGGAGTACGCCACATCGTGCTGCAGTTCAGAAACGCCGTCGAGCGCCTGTCCGGTACGCATCCACTTCTTGACGGACTTCATCTGAGCGTCGAAATCGGCGCGCGAGTTAAAGACATGCATGACTTATGCCTCCTTAATGGGTGCCAGTGCCTGAGCCAGATCGGCAGACGTCAGCGGTCGCAGGGACACCTCAAAGCTGAAGCTCTCAAAACGGGTGCGATAGGAATCGAGCACCTCGGAACCCCAAGAGTTCGAGCCAAGGCCGAGCAGCTGGTCGTTGATGTTGACCGTAACCGTGTCGCCCGGGACAAGATCGTAGACATGCTTGGCGTTATCGATAGCCTCGCAGCTATAGGGCCATGCGGAGAACGAGAACGGATTGGAAGCGGCGTCGCTCGGACGCGTCACGACCAGACCGTCACCGTGGCTGGAGCGCAGGGCGACCCAGCGGGTACCCTCGCGGTCGGCGCAGTCCTGGGGCATAACGTAGGGCGTGAACATGTCGTCGACCGTAGTGCGGTAATGACCGACCGGGTTGGCGCGCAGCGAGTCCGGATAGTTCTCGCCCGGGCCGTGGCCATACCACTCGACGGCACGATTGCAACCGGGAACCTCGAAGGAGATGCCGATGCGCGGGATGATATCCGAGTAATCGCCGTAGGGCTCGCCGGAAACCTTGAGGTCGACGCGACCGCTCGGAAGCACGGTGTAGACAAGCTCAACGCGCATGCCGAACGCACGGACGGGAGGAGCAATGCGTTGGCTCACGGTAACGACGACCGCATTGCCGTCCTGCTTCCAAGAAACCTTGCGGGTGGACGTCTGCATTACATCGATGAAGTTGTCCTTCCACAGGGAGTCGTACTCCTGGGCGTGGTTGTCGACGAGCGGATGCCAAAAACCAACCTGGGGGCCAGAGGCCATGACGTCGCGGCCGGATGCCTTCCACTCGCTCACGGTGCCGTTTACCTTGCTGAAGGTCAGCTCGCCGTTGAGGGAGTGAATGCGAATCTCCTGCTCGGTCTCCTCGACCGTAAGCTCAGGACGAGTGGGAGCCGCAATGGCCGGCGCCGGATGGTTTGCGATGGCAAACTGGCTTGCGCCCAGTTGGAACATCGGCTCGCACCAGACGTGAGCGGCCATGGTGTGGGCGCGCACAGTCAGCAGGGTCTCGCCTACCGCGGCCTCGTGAATCACCAGCGGAAGCTGGACGGACTCACCGGGGGCAACCGCACCGGGCATGAGCGTCTTGCGGCAGACCACGTCGCCGTCCACCAGGGTCTCCGCCGACAGGCAAACATCCTCGAGGGTGGTAAACCAGCGCTTGTTGGTGACAGTCAGCTCGCCCGCCTCGGCGTCATAAGCCATGCGAACCGGGCAGATGACCTGGCCGTACTCGGTAAGGCCCGGACTCGGCTGCTGCCAGGGGAACACCATGCCATCGATGCAGAAGTTGCTGTTGTTGGGGTAATCGCCGTTGTCGCCGCCATACATATCGTAGGCAATGCCGTCCTCGGTCACAGCAGCCAGACCGTGGTCGCACCATTCCCAGATAAACTGGCCTTGGATGCAATCCCAGCGATCGAAGACCTCCTGATACTCGGACAGGCCTCCGGGGCCGTTGCCCATGGAGTGACCGTACTCGCAGTTGATGCGCGGCTTGGGGAATGGATGCTCACCAAAGTCGTTCATCTGCGACACGCGGGAGTACATGGTGGAGATAACGTCGACGGTATCGGCGTTGCGATCCTCCTCGTAATGGACCGGACGACCATCGAGCTCGTGAGCCCTGGCGTACATCGCGCGGATGTTGCAGCCATAGCCGCTCTCGTTGCCCATCGACCACATAATGATGCAGGCGTGATTGCGCTCCTGCATCACCAGGCGCTCAATGCGGTCGACGTAGGCCGGCTCCCATGCCGGGTCGTCGGTGACCAGGGCGATATTGCCGATATTCTCGAAGCCGTGGCTCTCCATATCGGTCTCGGCGACCAGCATGATGCCATACTCGTCGCACAGCTCGTAAAAGCGCGGGTCGTTGGCGTAGTGGGACGTGCGCACCGCGTTGATGTTGTGCTGCTTCATGAGCTCCAGGTCGCGGCGCATGCGATCGAGGCCCACGGCGCGGCCCTTGTGATCGTCGTGATCGTGGCGGTTGACGCCATGCATCTTAAAGTAAGTGCCGTTGAGGTAGATATGATTGCCCTCGACCGTCACCTCGGCAAGACCCTGGCGATGCGGGACGTACTCGCTGACCTGGTCACCGTCGTAGACCTCAAACGTAAGGTCGTAGAGGAAGGGGTCCTCGGGATTCCAGAAGTGGGCATCGGTCACGCCGCACTCGGCATGGCCGTCGACGCACTCGCCCGTAGTCACCACGTTCTCGCCATCACTGAGCGTAAACACGACGCGGGAAGCGCCCTCGGCCACCGTATCGAGCGTAATCAGAGCGGCATCGCCCTCGCGGTGCGTGCGGAACCTAAAGTCGACCAGGTGCGCGGCGGGACGCTGCATAAGGTACACATCGCGGAAGATGCCCGAGGCCCACCACATGTCCTGATCCTCGATATAGCTGCCATCGCTGTACTGCAGGACCTTGACCGCAAACAGGTTGTCGCCCTCGACAAGCGCGTCGGTCACGTCGAACTCGGCAGACAGGCGCGAACCCTTGGTCATGCCGATATACTGACCGTTGACGTACAGCTCGCCATAGCTCTCGATGCCGTCGAAGCGAATGATCTCGCGAGCGCCAGCAGGAACGGCGGGAAGGTTGACGATGCGCTGGTAGACGCCCGTGGGGTCGTCGGAGGGAACGAACGGCTGATCAACCGGGAACGGGAAACCCTCGTCGGTGTAGGCAAGGTTGCCATAGCCGTCCACCTGCCACAGGTGCGGAACCTCCACGTGATCCCACTCGGGCTTGTACGTGGAGAGTTCCTCGTTGGAGACGGCAGCGGGGCCCTCAAAGAGGCGGAACTGCCACGAGCCGGACAGCTGGACAAACCCGCGCGACAGCTCGCGGCTGTACGTTGCAGCGAGATCGGCGGTCTCGTAACCCATAAAGTACGCATGGGGTGCCAGGCGGTTCCTGTGGGTGAGCGCTTGGTTTTCCCAATCGTTAATGGCGTCCATGGTGATGCTCCTTCGTCATCGTAGTGATTCTTGTGCAACCGGTTGTCCTTATCTTACGGGCGATGCAAAAAACTGTGCAACCGGTTGTCCGCTGAACGGTCGATTTGGCCGGGTTAACGGTGCAACCGGTTGTACAACCGCGACACTTATGTCACCCTGAGTATCGAAACTCAGCGCAAGACATCGTTCTTAAGCTCGTAGGCAACCCCCACGCCCGCTGATATCTCACCCATACGAGACGTATTCAATTGCGGCTTGGTTGCAAAACGACACCGGTCACCGGATATCATGAACGCTGTTCAGGCGCACTATAGTAAGCTGTATCCGCACCAGCCCGTATCAGCGACAACATCGACCGCATTCTCCAGGAGACGCCATGACCCAACCAGTTCGCACCGCACCTACGCTTGCCGAGGTTGCCGCAGCTGCCGGCGTGTCGCGCTCCACGGCATCGCGCGCTCTCAACGATTCGCCCCGCATTAGCGAGGAAACCAAAAGGCGCGTCCGCGCGGCGGCCAAGGAAGTCAATTTTGTCCCCAACGCTCGTGGCCGAGCGCTCGCTGTCGGGCGCACGGAAATCATCGCCGTGCTCGTGACCGAGCCTCTGAGTGAACTCTTCAGCGACCCCACCTATAGCGAGTTTTTGAGCGGCATTACCGAGGAACTGTCGGAGTCGTCCTATCTGCCCGTTATCTTGCAGGCGTCTTCTACGCATGAGCGCAACCGCGCACGCGAGCACTTTGAGCGCCGCTCGTTCGACGCCGTGATCGACGTCTCCCCCTACAAGGGCAGCGAGCTGCTCGAGGTACTGTGCGAGCTAGGCGTACCCACCGTGTTGTGCGGCCAGCTCGAGGGCCACCCCTATCGCGATGTGTTCTCGACAGTCTACTCTGACGACGAAGAGGGCGGACGCTTTGCGGCACTCGCCATAAAGGATCGCGGGCGCAAAGATATCGTCGCCGTGTTGGGACCGCAAGACAACCCCGCTGTTGCCGACCGCCTGCGCGGCTACCGCGCCGTCTTGGGCGAAGACCTCCCAGACGCAAACGTTATCTATACCGGCTGGAACAGCGGAGACGGCTATCAGGCCATGCACCAGATCCTCGCGCGCGAGATCGCTTTCGATGGCGTGCTCTGCGGATCGGACCGTATCGCGGCTGGCGTCATCACCGCACTCAACGAGGCAGGCCTATCCGTTCCGGCGGACGTTTCTGTCGTCGGCTTCGACGATCACGAGATTGCGACGCGCTGCGTCCCCGCGCTCACGACCGTCCGCCAGCCCCTGCGCGAAGAAGGCCACATGGCCGCCAACATTGCGCTCGACATGATCAAGGGTGCCGAGCCGACCACCTCCGTGATGCACATGCAGCTGATCCAGAGAGACTCGCTATAAGAAACTGGGGCAGGCTTTCCGCCAGACAGTTGTTGCGGAAAGCCCGGCCCGTTTTGAGCGCTCATTCTGGGGCACAGGTTCCGTTAGACAGCTCAACCGGAAACTGTGCCCCATTATTTTGCCGAATTCTGGGTCGCGCTTTCCCAGAGGACCCCTTTGGGAAAGCGCGACCCGTTCTGGATGCAGATTTCGGGTTGTAGTTTCCCGGCGCACGACGGCAAGCCTCCAAACCATGACGTCACGACATAAAAAACGAGGGAAGGCACGTGTCCTTCCCTCGTTACAGGCAATATGTAGCCGCTTCCCTACATCAGGCGCAGACTGACGTCCTTGAGCTGGGCGCCGCTAACGGCACTCGGAGCGCCCGACATAAGGTCGGAGCCGCTGGCCGTCTTGGGGAACGCCATGACGTCGCGGATGGAGTCGGAACCGGTGAGCAGCATGCACACGCGGTCCAGGCCCAGAGCGAAACCGCCCATCGGGGGCGCACCAAACTTGAGGGCCTCCATGAGGAAGCCGAACTGAGACTCGGCACGCTCCTCGGTAAAGCCCAGGAGCTTGAGCATGGACATCTGCATCTCGGCGTTGTGGATACGCATGCCGCCGCCGCCGGCCTCAAAGCCGTCCATGACAAAGTCGTAGGTGCAAGAACCGGCTGCCAACGGGTCGGCCTCGATCTTGGCGATGTCGGTCTCGGTCGGCAGGGTGAAGGGCTGGTGCTCGGCGGCATAGGCCTTACGGTCCTCATCCCAGTGGAACAGCGGGAAGTTGACGACCCACAGGAAGTCGTGGCCCTCGCGCTTGATCTCGAGCGCGTTGGCCATGTGGGAACGCATGCCACCCAGGATCTCGTCAGAGAGCAGGCGCGGGCCGGCGGCAAACATCACAAGGTCGCCGGGCTCGACGTCCATGCGCTCGCGCAGGGCTGCCATCTCCTCGTCCGAGAAGAACTTGACGATGGGGCTGTTGATGGAGCCGTCCTCGCGGAAGGCGATCCAAGCCAGGCCCTTGGCGCCAAACGTGGAAGCCACGCCGGCGAGCTTATCGATCTTGGCACGTGCCCAGGCACCGGCGCCCTTGGCGTTAATGGCCTTGACGGCAGAGCCCTCCTCGTTTGCGGCAGTCGCAAAGACCTTGAACTTGGAGTTGGCAAAGATGTCGGTCAGGTCGACTAGGTGCATGCCATAGCGGGTATCGGGCTTGTCGGAGCCATAGGTGTCCATGGCCTCCCAGTAGTCCATGCGACGCAGCGGCGTGGGCATCTCGACGCCCATGCGGCCGAAGGCGTCGGCCAGGACCTCCTCGAGCGCGCTCATGACGTCATTCTGGTCCACGAAGGACATCTCGATATCGACCTGGGTGAACTCGGGCTGACGGTCGGCACGCAGGTCCTCGTCGCGGAAGCACTTGGCAACCTGGTAGTAGCGCTCGACGCCACCGACCATGAGCAGCTGCTTCAGGAGCTGCGGGGACTGCGGCAGGGCGTAGAAGTTGCCCGGCTGAATACGGCTGGGGACGATGAAGTCACGGGCGCCCTCGGGCGTGGACTTAAACAGGGAGGGCGTCTCGACCTCCATGAACTCACGGTTGTGCAGCGCCTCGCGAATGGCAAAGGTGAAGTCGGAGCGCAGCTTGAGGTTGGCCATCATCTCGGGACGGCGGAGATCCAGATAGCGATAGCGCAGACGGGTGTCCTCGCTGGTCTCGATGCCGTCCTCGATCTGGAACGGCGGGGTGACGGACGTGTTGAGCACCTCGGCGTGGTCGGTCAGGACCTCGATCTCGCCGGTCGCGAGCTTGGTGTTGGTGGTCTCCTCGCCACGGGCGCGCACGACGCCGTGAATCTTGATGGGCCACTCGGGACGCATGGTCTCGGCGATCTTAAAGGCATCGCCGTCGGAGTGCTCGGGGTCGAAGGTGAGCTGCGTGATGCCCTCGCGGTCGCGAAGGTCGCAGAAAATAAGGCCGCCGTGGTCGCGGCGACGGCTCACCCAACCGGTGAGGGTGACCTCTTCGCCCACGTTCTCGAAGCGAAGCTCGCCGCAGGTACGGGTGTGCATGGAATGCTCATCGATGGGACGGGTCTGGCTCATACCAGTGATCCTCCTTTATGGATCTGTGCCGCCCCGTGTCGTTCCGGGCGGCGTCGTACAGATTTGCCCAGCCTGCGTAAACCGCGCAGCCAGACATGGCGTTCTATCTTATCGCACCTGTGTCGATG